>CATXZX010000175.1 GCA_958404085.1 uncultured Prevotellaceae bacterium
ATTCCTTCATGTTGTTACGGTACACGGAACCGTAGTTCCTCTCATTATATATTTGTACGTGCGACCCGATAGTGGTGCGGAACAGGCTGTAGTAAAGCTCCCGCAAGGATATTTCCGGTCGGGCGGTCAGTTCGGACAACAGGGAATAGGTGAACCGGTTGCTCAGCCAGACACTCTTGTAAGGGATATCCGGTTTGGAGGTTTCCCATTCACCGGAGGCTGTCATACACATGATACCCGGTATGCCTTCGCACGCTTTCGCCACACTGCCTGCATAGCAGGTTTCCACAAGCCACAACATCTTACGGTATTTCCGCTGGCGGTGGAGGGTATCGAACAGTTCTGCCGCCTGCCAGTGACTGAAGTTGTCGACATCTCCCCACAACAGGTTGCCCTGCATGCCATGGCCGCTCCAGAACACGAGTACATTGTCCTGCTCACCGGATGAGACAACGTGAGGCAAACGGTCGCTACGTTTTCCACAGAAGATGTCCACGAGGTCGGCAGGCGATAGTTCGGATAGCTTGTAGTCGATGACCGCACCTTCGTAAACGTCTGTACCATCGGGGCTGATGTACACTTTACCGGGATCGAAGTTCGACGGGTGTCCAGCTATGTCGTCTTCTTCAATCAGAATGATATGCTCGTCATCGTATCCCTGGCTTTTCAGCAGTTGGTAGAAAGCCAGCGCATCGGCCTGGTGACGATAGTTACTCCATCCGCGCGATGCTGCGATGACGACTGCCCAACGCTCCTTCAAAGCCGGGTATTCGGGCTCTTTCAGACCCGAATCGAATTCCTGCTCCTTTTCTTTCTTCCAGTTCCAGCCTGCCAGATTGGCATTGGTGCGGTGCGAACCGTCGGTTGTGTGATAATCCAGTACTAGGAAGTTTTTACGGTAAATCATCCAGTGGCAATAGGTACTGTGTAATACGTTGGTATATACGTTCTTGTCGAAAGCCAGCAACCCGCTTGCTCCGTTCAGACAGGTGTAGCTCTGGAATTGAATCCCTAACATCTTCACCCAAAGCAGCCCGGGCATCCATGCACCTTGCTGGTTGTCAGTATTCTCGTCGGATATCGTCATTTTTCTCAGGGACGTGTTCAGGTCGGTTCCACCGTTTACCTGGAGGTCGTAAACACCCATCAGTGTCAAAAAAGCGGCATCGTACAGGTAGGCTTCCCAGGTAGGTGCTTCGCCGAAGCGTACTTTATAGGCGATGTCGAAGCCTGTCTCCGGGTCGGCACATGTACCCACCCCCTCTATCTCCTCTGCCAAATCACCGCACGACTCAATGACGGAAGTCTGGAAGGCATTGTCCGAAAAAAGCAGGCGCGTAGCACTCTCCTTGTCATGTTGTTCAAGCATCTTTCTTACGTCCGCAGGCTTGCCCGGCACGCAGATAAGAGCTTCAGGTGAAGTGCTCAAGGCTTCGCACATGGCTGCTTCCGGTTGCCCTATAGTGTATTTCAATACTTTGTCTACGCTCACGCCCAACTCGTTGGCCTGGAATGCAAACCAATCAATGAATGTTTGCCCATAGATATCATCGGAAGCGATGAGGGATATACGACGACAGCCCTCTTCCAAGGCAATGCTGAGCAAAGTTTCACATTGGGAGATATCGGTCTCCACCAGTGACCATAAGAAGCCCTCCTGTGCATACAACCGTACCAGGTCAGCGGAAGAAGCGGTAGGGGCGATAAGTGGCTTGTGGGACACAGCACATTCACGGGCTATGATTTCCACATTCTGTGAGGCGTAAGGGCCGATAATGGCATACAAGTCTTCGCGGTAGGCAAGCCTCATAGCAAGTTGTTCCATATCTTCTGTATCCTCATTGTACCACTCTACGTCCAGTTGTACGCAATTCTCGTCACCAACCGTCAACTCGTAGATGGTCTCCTGCGCCCATGCCACGGTGCGTTCGCACTTCTCTTTGGCGGAGGTGTCCGAAAGAGGCATGATGACCGCCACTTTGTACAGGTTTACCTTCGAAGGAGCGGGGGGCGATATGGCAGCCTCTTCATCTGTCGACGATGAACAACCGGAGAGCAGGCTGAACAGGCAACACAGCCAGAGGAGTGTTTTTGAATATATAAGGTGGATATCAGGGTAGTTTCTCTTCATATATCTGTTCTTTTTCATTAACGATTGGACGGTAGTATTCCACAAGGTCTTTATAGCTGGATTGGTATTCGTCAACAAGGGCAATATCAGCGTGCCCGCTACCTATGCCGTAGGTGGTATGCAGGTCGGGCAACTCCTTTTGTTCGTTCCATGCGGTGAGGTATTCCGCAACAGCCCGATCGATATGTTTCACCGTCGAGAACACGATATGTGCAGAGTATGCTGAGAGGTTGACGTCCATACCAGCAGTATAGAACTTGTCAGGGTTTTCGCGCGAATAGCGATATACCCCCTGATTGGAGCCACCGGCTATAGGGTAGATGAAACGATGGGTCTCGGTCAGACTGTCGGTCAGCTCGTATGCTCGGGCCTGCATGGAATAGCCTTCATGGTTGTCGGAGATGTAGCAAGTGGATACGGAAGTCCCCCCGTTGTCGATAAATCCTTCGCTGAATCCTGTTATGCTCCGCTGTATGGACAGATCTTGCGCGTTGGCAGCGAGGACGGCGGCCTGATATGAAAAGAGGGAGGCAATGGAACCTGCTATATAAGATGCGCCATACATGTTGATGAGAAAGGTATGTATGGGCAGATCGGTGCCATTTGTTTCGAACAGGAGCACGTCGTCTCCAAATCCATCACGCAGTTTCTTGCCTTGCAACCATTGCCGGGTGGCCTCTTCGTATTCGTTACCTGCTATGATGGCAAGGCACTCTCCTTTTTTCGCAGAGTTTATGCCGTCAAGAGCCAAATTGAGCATCAGTATGCCTTCTTCCATATCTATAGGGGCGTAGAGCATCGTATAGAACCCGGCTTTCTTCTGCGCTTCAAGAATACCGGCCAATACGAGGTCGTTATAGGCATGGTCTCCCAATGCGTTAACGGGAAAAATAACATACACGAACTTGTCGGGGGATTCCGGTGAGACTTCCGGAATCTCCTCTTCTATTTTGTCTTTATCATCGCAGCCTCCTGTCATAAGCAGGAAGCCTCCTGCCAGCAAGAAGTATATTAAATAAATAAGACCAGATTTGAGTATAGCCTTTGAACTTGTTTTCACCACCCTTGTCACAGATAAATGTTGTCTGCAAATGTAATAACATTTTATATGGAGGATGGTGACGTTTGAAATGCACTACTGACATTTGGTCAAAAAGTGGGCGACAATTAGTCCGTAGGAGGCTCCAAGGGCTGCTTTCCCTGTATATGCCTCTTATATTCGGAGGGTGTCATATCGTATGCTGCTTTGAACAGGCGCTGGAAGTGGCGGGTGTTTGAAAAGCCCGATACCTCGGCAATGGCCTGTATGGTATAATTGGGATGTTGCTTCAATTCTGTCAAGGCATGTTTCAATCTCAAATCTGTGAGATATTGCGAGAAGGTCATGTTGGTGTTCTCCTGTAGCATTTGTGCAAAGCGATTTTTGTCAACAGAGAGCCGTGCTAACATATCTTGCCTTGCCAGTTCGGACATCAGATAAAGTTTTTCATCTTTGATAATACGTTCCATTTTTCTGAACAAATCTTTATTGATGGAATCTTCCCTTTCTTGTTCTTCTGCTACCGATATTTTACTTTCGTCTATTTGCCTATGCAGTTTTTCCAATTCCTCTTCATACGACATCAAGCTGTCCAGTTTGCCTGCTATAAGTTGGTTTTTCTTTTTGATGGTATTTATATGGCGTACGGCAAGCCACAATAAAACCAAAGCCAATGCGAAGGCGCACCCCAACAAGGTCTGAATGATGAAAGAGTTGCGTAACTGTTCGTCTTTCTGACGGATGTGCCATTCTTTTTCTTGCAGTTTATAGATAGTGGCCAGTTCTGCCACTTCATTTTTCCAGTTACGGGCGTTCAGGCTGTCTTCTATTACCTGCATTCTTTGTTGGTATTGGAGAACTTTCTGAAAGTCGTTCATTCCCCTGTGTGCTTCCGACAAGTTACTCAATATTCCGATGAATTCCTGGCTTATCGTATCTGCTGTCAGTTCGGTTAGGTCTGTTTTTTGGTAATAATCTATAATTTGTTTATACTGCTTCATTGCCAGTCGGTAGGCTGTGATGTCTATGTGAGCAGCTTTATGCTTTGAGTATCGAGTCGCAGAGAATTTCTCAAAATGCGTTGAGGCCTTTTGTAGTATTCCCAATTGGGCATAGAGATAGGCTTGCTTGATATACAGGTAGCTTAGCTGTTGGTCTATGTAACCTTGTGGAATACCTTTTTGTTTTTTCATTTGGTTGATAAGATCTTCCCGTTTGTTAGAGATGGCAATAGCTTCATTATATTTTTGTTCTCCGGCCAGATAGTTGGTCAATTGTCCGTAGAAATAAGAGAGGGTAGGTTTCATACGGAATTCCTTTTCATTTTCCAGTAGCTGGATGGCTTGTTCGAAACAATCGTATGCTTCTTGTCTTTGGTTTAATGCATAATAGTTTTCTCCCATTGTAAACAAGAAATCGGCCTCGGTTTGTTTATGTCCGATTTCTCGGGAGAATTGGATGCCTTCCGTTAAGTAATGGATACTTTGTTCGTAGTTTGCCAATCGTTGGTATGCAGCGGCTATGCATGACATGGTTTGCAAGTAATACAGTCGTTCGCTACGCAATGCAGTATCCTGAAGGGCCTTCAAGGCGTAATTCACACTCATTTGTGGCTGCCTTTTTTGTGAATATGACAAACTTCGTTGGGCATTTATCAGGCATGGTTTTTCCAGTTTTCTGTTTTCCATTACATCCAGCAACTTCAAGGCGCTGTCCGGAACAGCAACGTGTATTTTCATGACGTGTTTCAGTGTGTGGATGGAATCCGGAGCAGTATTGGCCTTCATTCCGGTCGGTACAAATATAAATAGTATACCTATGATTGATAATTGTAAAAAGACGTTTTTCATTATGAATGATATTATATCGGATTGTTTATAAAAATCAGGTGT
>CATXZX010000176.1 GCA_958404085.1 uncultured Prevotellaceae bacterium
TTCAATTATTTCAAAGAACTCTTATGATTTTTTAGTGGACACTAATGTCAACAGATATTTTATCATTCACTAACTTCTAGGAAAATACAACTTATTTATGGAACCAATACCCCATTCCAATGCGTTGCAACGCATGACCAATTACAGATGGACTATCTGTGCGATGCTCTTTTTCGCGACTACGGTAAACTACATGGACCGTCAAGTACTCTCACTTACCTGGAAAGATTTTATAGCACCCGAATTCCACTGGACCGACAGCGACTACGGTCTTATTGCCGCCGTATTCTCCATCGTATATGCCTTGTCGGGATTATTTTCAGGACGCTTCCTTGACTGGTTGGGTACGACACGCGGATACCTTTGGGCTATCGGATTATGGTCGGCCGGCGCCTGCGCACATGCTCTTTGCGGATGGGCGACCGAAATGACGCTGGGTTTGGAAAATACAAGCGACTTGATTAATGCCGGAGGCAGCATCACGTCTGCCATCGCCATCACAAGCGTCTACTACTTCATTGCGGCACGCATCATCTTGGGAATCGGTGAATCGGGAAACTTCCCGGCAGCCATCAAGGTTACGGCCGAATATTTTCCGAGGAAGGACCGCGCTTTCGCCACCTCCATCTTTAACGCCGGTGCCACTGTCGGCGCATTGATCGCTCCGCTCAGCATTCCCACCCTGGCCGGTTATTTCAAGGACAAAGGCATCGGCAACGGTTGGGAAATGGCCTTTCTCATCATTGGTGGATTGGGTTTCATCTGGATGGGCTTCTGGCTCTTCCTCTACAAGAAACCTTCTGAAACATCACGCGTAAACGCAGCAGAACTGGCCTACATCGAACAAGACAAGAAAAGCGAAACAAAAGCTAGTGCCGACACGGAACAGACCGAGAAGCCTATCTCATTTCTAAAATGCCTCACTTTCAAACAGACATGGGCCATTTTCTTAGGTAAGTTGGTGACCGATGGTGCCTGGTGGTTCTTCTTATTCTGGACACCAGCCTATCTCTCGGATGTCTACGGTCTATCCTCTGACACAACCATGGCAAAAATCCTTATATTCGTACTTTATGCCATCACGATTCTCTCCATCTACGGCGGCAAGTTGCCGACAATCATCATCAACAAGACCGAAATGAACGCCTACGACGCCCGCATGAAAGCCATGCTCCTGTTCGCCATACTGCCATTGCTTGTTCTTTTTGCACAGCCTTTGGGCAAATACTCCTATTGGTTTCCCGTCATCATCATCGGTATCGCCGGAGCAACTCATCAGTCCTGGTCGGCAAACCTGTACTCGGTTATCAGCGACTTGTTTCCCAAAAGCACCATCGGAACCATTACCGGCATCAACGGTATGGCCGGAGGCGTAAGCTCGTTCTTCATAAACTTAGGTTCGGGCCGCCTGTTTGACTACGCAGCCGAGACCCATATGCAATTCATGGGCTTTGTGGGAAAAGAGGCCGGATATTTTATCGTATTCTGCATTTGCGCCGTCGCCTACATCATCGGCTGGACCATCATAAAGGTTCTGGTTCCTTCTTACAAGCCCGTGATTATAAAATAAGACACTCCTATTAATACAAGACTATATGAAAACATTTATGGATAAGGACTTCCTGTTGCAGACAGAAACTGCAAGGGAACTCTATCACGACCATGCGGCCAAGATGCCGATTATAGATTATCACTGTCACTTAGATCCTAAGATGGTGGCCGAAGACCATCGCTTCCGCTCCATTACGGAATTGTGGTTAGGGGGCGACCATTACAAATGGAGAGCACTCCGTGCCAACGGAGTCAATGAGCGCTATATCACCGGAACCGACACCGGCGATTGGGAGAAATTCGAGAAATGGGCAGAGACCATCCCTTACACATTCCGCAACCCGTTGTACCACTGGACGCACCTGGAATTGCGTACAGCCTTCGGCATCCAGAAAATTCTGAACCCACAAAACGCACGCGAAATCTTTGACGCATGCAACGAAAAACTGAAGCAGCCCGATTTCTCGGCACGCGGACTGATGCGCCGCTATAACGTAGAGAGTGTCTGCACCACCGACGACCCTACCGACACGCTGGAACACCACCAAAGCATCCGCGAAAGCGGCTTCGAGGTGAAAGTTCTGCCCACGTGGCGTCCCGACAAAGCCATGGCCGTAGCCGATGCCAAGAGTTATCGCGCCTACGTAGAGCGCCTGGCCGCCGCAAGCGACGTCCACATTGCCACTTACGACGACCTGCTGACAGCCCTTCGCCGCCGCCACGACTTCTTCGGACAACAAGGCTGCCGCCTGGCCGACCACGGCGTGAGCGAATTTCCCGTCTACAACCCGAAAACCGACGCACGCGCCCTGTTCGACAAAGTATACGGCGGAACGGAACTCGACCCCCAAGATATTTTGGAATTGCAGGCCGCAATTTTCATCGAGCTGGCCCGTATGAACTGGGAGAAGGGCTGGGTGCAGCAAATACACTTCGGCCCGCTCCGCAACACCAACACGCGCATGTTCCGTGCCTTGGGCCCGGACACCGGTTTCGACAGCATAGGCGACTTCCGCTCCGTACAATCTATATGCAACGTACTCGACGTACTCGACAGCGACAACCAACTGGCCAAAACCATCCTGTACAATCTGAATCCGGCCGACAACGATGCCACGGCTGCCCTCATCGGCAATTATCAGGACGGCTCGGTGGCCGGAAAGATGCAGTTCGGCTCCGCCTGGTGGTTCAACGACCAAATCGACGGCATGGAACGCCAGCTCAACGCACTATCTCTGCAGGGCTTGCTGAGCCGCTTTGTCGGCATGCTTACCGACTCGCGCTCGTTCCTCTCATATCCTCGCCACGAATACTTCCGCCGCGTACTCTGCAACCTCCTCGGCCACGATGTCGAAGAGGGACTTATTCCGGCGAGCGAACTGCCCCGTGTGGAACAGATGACAGAAGATATCTGCTACTACAACGCTAAAAATTATTTCGGCTTTTAACAACCAACTAACAACTGCGATATAAAAAAATGGAAAAGACATGGAGATGGTTCGGACCGAACGATAAAATCACGCTGAACATGCTGCGCCAGATCGGCGTGGAAGGAATCGTCACGGCACTGCACCACATTTCGAACGGAGAAGTCTGGACATACGAAGAAGTACTGAAGATGAAGCAATTCATCGAAGCCCACGGCCTGCGCTGGTCCGTGGTAGAAAGTCTTCCGGTAAGCGAATCCATCAAATACGGCGGACCCGACCGCGATGAACTGATTGAAAAATACATCGTAAGCCTGGGAAATCTCGGCCGGGCCGGTGTCCGTACAATCTGTTACAATTTCATGCCCGTTCTGGACTGGGCCCGTACCACACTGGAGTACCCCAATCCCGACGGCACCTCTTGCCTTTACTTCGACAAGGCCGAGTTCGCCTACTTCGACTGCTGCATCCTGAAACGTACCGGCGCCGAAAACGATTACGACGCCGACACACTGGAACACATGGCCCAGCTGAAACAGAACATGACCGCCGAGGGCGAACAGCGGCTTATCGAAAACATCATCGTCAAGACGCAGGGCTTCGTCAACGGCAACATCAAGGAAAGCGACACCAACCCCGTCGAGATTTTCCGCGGCCTGCTCCAACGTTTCGACGGAATCGACAAAGACCGGCTGCGCGAGAACATGCGCTACTTCCTCGCGGCCGTCATGCCCGTCTGCAACCAGTACGACATCAACATGTGCGTTCATCCCGACGATCCGCCCCTCCAGATTCTCGGTCTGCCGCGCATCGTATCGTGCGAGGCCGATATCGAATGGTTCCTCAACGCCGTTCCCAATCCGCACAACGGCCTGACGTTCTGTGCCGGTTCGCTGAGCGCCGGCGCCCACAACAATGTGCCCGAACTGGCCCGCAAATTCGCATCGCGCCCCCACTTCGTACACCTGCGCAGCACCGAGGTCATGCCCAACGGCAACTTCCGCGAAGCCTCTCACCTGGGCGGCCGAGCCAACATCATCGAACTGGTGCGCATCTTCGAGAAAACCAATCCCAGCCTGCCCATGCGCGTCGACCACGCCCCCCTGATGCTCGGCGACGAGAAGTGCGGATACAACGCCGGCTACTCCTTCCACGGACGCATGCTGGCCCTGGGACAAGTGGAAGGCGTCATCGCAACCGTACGACGCGACATAGAAGAAGGTATCATCTAACTAACACACAAAACATGAACGATTTATTTTCTGTCAAAGACCAAGTTATCGTAATCACCGGAGGTACCGGCGTTCTGGGCCGTTGCATCGGTAGCCACTTGGCTTGCGAAGGCGCCAAAGTGGTACTCCTGGGACGCAACGGCGAAGTCGGCAACGCACTGGCCGACGACATCCGCCAAAAAGGCGGCGAAGCCATCTTCCTGACTACCGACGTGATGAACAAAGAGGTAGTAGAACAGAACCTGAAGGACATCCTCGACCGCTACGGCCGTGTGGATGCCCTGCTCAACGCCGCTGGCGGCAACATGCCGGGCGCCACTATTCCTCCCGAAGGCACGCTTTTCGACGTGCGCATCGACGAATTCCAGAAAGTACTGAATGTAAACCTGACCGGAACCATCATTCCGACGCAGGTATTCCTCAAACCGATGGTCGAGGCCGGCAGCGGTTCCATCGTCAACTTCTCGTCGATGGCCGCCTTCCGCCCTCTGACACGCGTCATGGGCTATGCGGCAGCCAAAGCGGGTATCAGCAATTTCACGGCCTTCCTGGCCAACGAAATCGCCACCAAGTTCACGCCCCGCATCCGCGTCAACGCGATTGCCCCGGGCTTTTTCCTGACGAACCAGAACCGCGCCCTGCTGACCAATCCCGACGGGTCGCTCACAGCGCGCGGACAGGACGTCATCCGCCAGACACCGTTCAAACGCTTCGGCCGCCCCGAAGAACTGTGCGGAACCATCCAATATTTGGTCAGCGAAGCATCCTCGTTCGTGACCGGTACGGTGGCCATAGTCGACGGAGGCTTCAACTGCTTCGCCATGTAGTCTTCCCTGCCGGAACAAAGCCT
>CATXZX010000177.1 GCA_958404085.1 uncultured Prevotellaceae bacterium
GGACGAGGCGAAGGAAGCCGCCGGCGAACACTCCTTACAGGAGGATGCCGACGATGGGCTTCCGCTTCGCTGGGATATGGCCGCCATCGGCGACATCAGCAGCTACCTGGAAGGCACAATGGCCTCACGATTCAACATCAACAGCTGCCACCCCTGGCAGGACGATACCGAGTGCATATGTTATGCGACGGACGAGCGTTGCCACTACTGCGGGCATACGGTGTAAACTGTGCGTTTGACAACTAAATCCGCCTAACCCACTCCGTAAGGGGTGGGTTAGGCGGGCTCTTCAATTTGAGGGTTGATAGTGTTTCATAAATATGATGTAATTGAAATATAAAAAATGCCATAGGCGGTTAACCTATGGCATATAAAAGAATATAAAGTTTTGATGTAGCATAAGTATAAAATAAAAATGCTGGAGGAAAATATGAATTCTTTTAAAACGCTCTGTCAATACGGATATTCATTATTAGGTGAAAAACCACCTCTAATAGATAATTCCATGGAATATGTTATTGTTGGAGAGTCAATATACTTTCCTCATTGTGTTATTATAAGCCCAAAAGATTCGTGCCTATCTAATGAAAAAAAACGATGGATAGTGCCAAAAAGTAGTTTATATTAGTTCATATCTAATTCGCTAATCAAATCGCTTAGAGTCGATAGACCTTTGTTTTGAAATATAAAAAACAAGTACAAACGTACCGGCACAACAGTTTCTATGCTGAACTATCACTTCGTATTTTGCCTGCGCTATCGACGGAAAATATTCCTCATCGATGGTCTGGAAGACCGCTTCAAAGAAGCGGTATCCCAAATCTGCAGGCAAAATCAGATAGAGATTTTGGCGCTGGAATGCCATATAGACCATGTGCATCTGTTTTTGAGTGCCATGCCAGAGTATTGTACTCTATCGTCTATACAAAAAAGGCGACCGAGGACGTTCCACGATTAAAGTCAGCGAATTTGCATGAAAAGGTGAAGTCTCTAATTGAAATTATAAAAACCAATCCGTACCAAAACCCTCCTCCGTATGAGAAGCTGGTTGGAAATCTTAAAGGTGCTTATTCCCGGCGAATAAACATCAAGCACCGCGTGGTGTACGAAGTTTGCGAAGCCGAAAAGGTCGTCAAATTTATCAATTTGTGGAATCACAATTAGCAATCGTTAAAGAAACTCCCTCAGGAGTTTCTTTTTTTGATGTTTGCGCAAGAACAATTCGTGTTATGCGCTGTGTTGAATGCCCATGCTGTTATGCGTAAGTAAATATGTGGAATTATGTTGATAAAACGCACAAGATGCGTTATAATAAAAAATATAGAGGGCCACATAAAGAGGGAGGGCACTCTTCGCTCGAAAGGAGCACCAGCTATCTGATTGCATAGACAAATCAACAAAGAAAGGCGGATGGGCAACTCCTCACCCACCTATAGAGGCTGGGTGTATCCTTGCCTAACTTTAGATGAAAAAAGACAAGTGTGAAATAAGCATCGTCCGTTCCTCCGCTGCGGAATACCTTACCTTTGCTGCCTCAACGGGAGACGATAAGGACAGCATTGAAATGCGTTACGAGGACGAGAATATCTGGCTGACGCAAAAAATGATGGCCGCCTTGTATGACGTAGATGTACGAACCATCAATGACCATATCAAAAAAATATATTCTGATTCTGAATTGGAACAATCGGCAACTATCCGAAAATATCGGATAGTTCAGCCGGAAGGCTCCCGTCAGGTTGCCCGTGAAGTAAACCATTATAATCTGCAAATGATTATCTCAGTTGGCTTCAAGGTGAATAACGAGCGAGCTGTGCAGTTTAGAAAATGGGCCAATCATATTGTAAAAGATTACACCATTCAGGGCTGGGTCATGGATGACGAGCGGCTGAAGAATGACGGCTCCGTACTGACAAAGGAGTATTTTGAAAAGCAACTCGAAAAGATTCGAGAAATACGCCTGTCGGAAAGGAAATTCTACCAGAAAATCACGGATATCTATGCAACCGCATTGGACTACGATTCCTCTGCAAAGGCAACGCAGCGTTTCTTTGCAGCAGTGCAGAACAAGCTTCACTACAGCGTTCACGGGCAAACGGCTGCGGAGGTCATATACAGCCGTGCGAACGCAGAGAGAGAGTCCATGGGGCTGACAAGCTGGGACGGCTCTCCCAAGAGCAAAATTCACCGCTACGATGTTACTGTTGCGAAAAATTATCTGACGGACAACGAATTACTCCAGCTTGAGCGAATCGTTTCCGCCTATCTCGATATGGCTGAGATGCAGGCGGAGCGCCATATCCCCATGACGATGGCGGATTGGGAGAAGCGGCTCAACGGCTTTCTCGCCGCGTGGGACAGAGAGGTTTTGCAGGATGCCGGAAAGGTATCCGCAGAGCTTGCCAAGGCTCACGCTTTGAGCGAGTTCGAGAAATACCGCATTGTGCAGGACAGGCTGTACCAAAGCGACTTTGACCGGATACTGCTTGAGGAAGCAGCACCGAGTTTGCCGGAAGCTATCGAAACGGAAAAGGAGAAGAAAGGCGAGGGTAATTAGCGAGGGCAGAGTCTTCTTGCTGCAAGAGGATAAAAAACTTTGCGCGAATCTGCCTGACGACAGGCAGGAGGCGGCTACGTCAAGAACAATTTTGAAGTCGATATCAAAGTAAAGTGCATCGAAGCTGATATGACACAGGCGAAAATCGGAGAAGAAGTCGGCACAACGGGTCAGCATGTGAATCGGCTCATCAAGAAAGGCGATTCCATCGTGAATAAGACCTTTGTGCAGATGCTCGAAGTTCACGGCTACGATATTCAGCTTACCTATGTAAAACGCGAGGAGGAATGACGCAATGGTGAATTTGAGCAGACTTGAAGAAATAAAAGACTTGCGGACGGTGTGGCCGCATGAAGCCCTGGACTTTACCCCGTGGCTCTCGCAGGACGATAACATCTCCCTCCTTGCTGATGCGATAGGTCTTGATATTGCCGTGGATGAAACAGAATCATCCGTGGGCGATTTCAATGTCGATATCTTTGCGTCTGAGACGGGTACGGACAGAAAAATCATCATCGAGAATCAGCTGGAGGATACCAACCATGACCACCTCGGCAAGCTGATAACTTATGCGTCCGGCAAGTCGGCGGATGTTATCGTTTGGGTAGTGAAACACGCTCGTGAGGAACACAAGGCCGCTATCGAATGGCTGAACAACCATACCGATGAGAAAATCGGATTCTTCCTCTGCGAGATAAAACTGTACCGCATCGGCACTTCTGAGCCTGCTGTAAAGTTCGAGGTCATCGAAAAGCCGAATGATTGGACCAAAGAAGTAAAAAAGAGTGAGTCCGCAAACGAAACTCAGCAGCGGAAATATGACTATTGGGTGGCGTTTCAGGATTATGCTTTCCAGAATGCACAGTTTGCAAAGAACTTCAATCGCCGAAAGCCGTCTATGGCTCATTGGATGAACTTCAGCGTGGGTTCTTCTGCCTGCCACATCGTCGTATCTCAAATTCAAAAACGGGACGAACTGGATGTGGAACTGTATATCAGCGAGGATAAAGACCTGTTCCACTCCCTCTTTGATAATAAGGATGTCATCGAATCCGATGCCGGTTTGTCCTTTGACTGGCGAGAAATGCCGGAGCGCAAGGCAAGTCGCATTGTTATCGAAAAGAACGTACCCCTCAGAAACAAGAGCGAATGGAATGTACAGTTTGACTGGATAATCGAAGTCATGCTCAAAATGAATAAGGCTTTCAAGAAATACATATAGCGACAGGGGCAATCTTATGCAGCACGGACAGATTTGAGTAGCTCCAGATTTTTATCAATGCTTTCCGGATATTGAGATTGTGAACTCATGCGTTCACAATCTGACCTGGACACATTAGACTGTGCCGAGGATACCAAATACCCAAGCGGATAAGCTGAGGGTCAAGGCAAAAACCCAAATTATAATGGCGAGGGCTACAATACGACCTTCATCGAAAGTTCCTCCTTTCATCTGGCTATATTCTACAGTAAAACGGGACAAACGGCAAGGATGCCGAAGTCAGTCGATGGCGGCGAGCTTTTCGAGGACTTTGTTGGTCACTTCCCAAGTCTTATCAATCATCAATTTCATTTTATCTTCCAGGAATAAGGAGGCTACCATGCCAAGGCAAAAGAAAGATGGCCGCCATATCAATTACTATATTGACCGTCAGGTCTTTGCGGAGCTGGAAGCGTACGCCCAAGAAAAGGGGCAGACCATAACGACGGCACTGGAACGCATCCTGTCTCAATTTTTTGAGCAGCGCAGGGAAAAAAAGGATACAGAAGAAGAGTGATTGAAGTCGATACTGGAACGAAGCAGGTCGTCGTATGGAACTTTACCATGCGATGGCCTGCTTCGTTGTTTGCTAACGAATAAGAATGCACCAGGCAGCACCCATTGACAACCCTATTTATGCGGTTTATAATGTATATATATTATTTATCCCTTTTCAGCCGTATGGCCGCATGGTCATTTCTCCATCCATTGTTCTTTTTGTTGTGCAAACAAAAAGAACACCTCAACACCTTTCAGGGTGCTTATATAGATTTCAGAAACATAAATCATGACGGAGCAGCAATGCTCGGCCTTTTTTTTGTGTTTCCAAACCCTGCAACGACCGTATAGGTCGATGACATAAAAAAGAAACTACAGAAGCAATTCACCCATTAAAAGGAGGACAAAATGAAAAGCGAAATCACAAGCGGTCTGGCATGCCACCTCATCTCAATGGCCGTCGGCAGTTCACTCACTGCAGGTTCCTTTATACTTGCCTTTAGCGTAATGTCAAAAGGGCCCATAACAGCGGAAGCGAGCTATGCGCCCGAGGCCAACACGAAAAAACAGGGCATTATCACCGAGGACGAAGAGTTGTCTTTATCGGGAGACGAAATCGCACCGAATTTCTCTATTGCTTCCGACACGGCTTCTACCGCTGATGCTGCAGCTTCTGAAAGCGTTTCTGTCGCTGAAGAAAGCGATAAGGGCACAAAGAGGTCAGGCGAAGCAAAGAA
>CATXZX010000178.1 GCA_958404085.1 uncultured Prevotellaceae bacterium
TGGCATATATCCGCGCACAGGCTGTGTTGGAAGGTCTGACAGGTTGCAATGCCGATGAAACAACGGGTATCGGCATCGTGCGTCGGGCCATTGAAGAGCCGTTGCGCCAGATTTGCTCGAATGCCGGACTCGAGGGTGCAGTCATCGTGAACAAGGTTCGCGAGGGTGAGGGCAACTTCGGTTACAACGCCAAGACCGAAACGTTCGAGGATTTGCGTGCTGCCGGTGTGGTAGACCCTGCCAAGGTAACGCGCGTAGCGCTGGAGAACGCTGCAAGCGTGGCCGGTATGTTCCTTACTACGGAATGTGTGATTTGCGACAAGAAAGAAGATAAACCCGAGATGCCGATGGGCGCTCCCGGTATGGGAGGCGGCATGGGAATGATGTAATAAATCAGTTCTCGGACAATTTTAAGAACAGGCGGGACGCTTTCTCCAGACAGGGGGGCGCCCCGTTTGTTGGATATGATGGGTATGGTCATGACAATCACAGGCGGATGATAACACTTTATTATATGGTGTGTTAGATCTTTTAGGTTTGATTTATCTACCGAATAATTATTAGTATTATCTTTGTATCTTCAATTCTGCATTACGAATTGGTAGAAAAAGACGGTAGTATATCCAATCAGAAGTTTTTTCCTGACCACGAGTCGGAAAAGTATCTGAAGAATCGCTTTCCACTGGCAGAATAAGGCCTATCGGCAACAGTAACATTTGGTCGTGTTATTTTGTGTGTCCGATTTGAGTCTTCAGTTCTTGAAAATAATAGGTATCTTCTAAAACTAAAACGCGCGATGTAAATTGAATTTTCGCGTTTTATACATTTTAACAGCCTCCCGCTGTGCCAAACGGTACGAATCGGTATATTTGTAACCTATATTAAAGATTTTAAGAAAATGCTTAAAAGACTGATGGCGTGGGCCGGAATCGCTGTATGGTTTTTTCAGGGAGTAGCAGCGGACAAGACAGTCGGGGATACGTCCGATTTTGTGACGCGCAAAGTAGAGGTGTCGCGGGGTTTGAAGGGATTGACAACAGCTACTTTAGTGGATATTGTTTACACTCCGATGGATGGAAAAACAGAAGTTGAGGTCTATGCTCCCGAAAATCTTCAGGCTGATATCCTGGTGGATGTAGATGAAAACGGCATGTTGGTAGTTCGTCGGAGGCAGAATAGGGACAAGGGCTGGGAAAGACTTGAAAAGATACCGAAGGTACGTGTAAAGGCTCCGGCAGTTCATACGTTATGCACAAGCAGTTCGGGGGATATTATTCTGACGGATGCGCTTCAGGTGGAGGGACTGGTCAGTATGCGAACAAATAGCTCCGGTGACATAAAGGGTAAAAACATTGCATGCGACGAATTGTCGTTGTCGACGAACAGTTCGGGAGATATCCGTTTTGGGACGATAGTGTGTAAGCAGAAGGCAAAATTTTCTTCGAATTCGTCGGGGGACATAACGATGGATGTGGTCCGATGTCCGGTCGTTTCGGTTTATGCGAATAGTTCCGGCGATATAGATGGTAATGACGTGACGTGCGGAGAACTGACAATGCAAACGAACTCTTCGGGGGATATCGGTCTTGTATCGGTTGAGTGCGAACGAACTGTAAGCGTTCGTTCGGCTTCGTCGGGTGATGTGAAGGTTGCACGGATTACGGCGACTGATGTGTCGGCTGCTTTGTCTTCGTGCGGGAATATAACGCTCCCGTCCGTGTCTTGTACGGGAGTAAAAGTTTCGGTGACTTCTTCCGGTGTCATGCAGATAGGCGGAACATGTAATAGGGCATTTTTCAGTGTAGATGGTTCGGGAGAAATGAATGCCGTGCGGTTGAAGGCCGATGAGGTGGATGTCCGGTTGGGCAGGGGAGAGGTACAGTGCCATGCCGTGAAAAAACTGAGTGCTACGTCTACATATAGAGGGACGGTCTGTTACAAGGGAAACCCGGAGATTGTGTCGCATGGTAGTTCGGGAATGACAATAAAGAAAATAGCAACGAATTAAAATAGAACGCAAATGAAAAAGAATTTGTTGATGCTGATGACTATTATGTTGTCGCTGTCTTTGTGCGCATGTGCAAAGAAAAATGTTCAGAATGGGGATGAACTGGTTTCGCGTACATTGTCCGTAAAACCGTTTCATACCATACAAGCCGTACTGGGTGTGCAGGTCTATTACACACAAGGAAAGAATGAAAAAGGAACGGTCGTTGTTCGGACAACACCGGATTTTACAGACCGGGTGGTTGTGAAAGTTTCGTCGGATGGTATGCTGAATGCTTCGGTTCTATGGCCCGACAATGGAAAAAATGTGAATACGAAAGATGTGGTAGCTCAGATCTGGGTTACGGCGCCAGATGTTACCCGTTTTGTTGTATCGACAGGAGGCTGTATTTATGTGCAGAATAAATTGGGAGGGCAGAAAGACTTGCGTTTTGAAGCGTCGACCGGTGGATGCATTCTCATGCAAGATAAAATAGAAATCAAGGGAGATGTATCGGTAAAAGCATCGACAGGCGGTGTTTTTACCCTGCAAAAGGGGCTTGAAAGCCAAGGAAAAGTGACTTTAGACACATCGACGGGTGGTCATATAGAAGGAACGGAACTTGTTTGCGACAGGCCTCAGCTTTCGTGTTCGACAGGCGGCTTTCTTACGATGAATGGCGTGAAATGTCGGGAGATTGAGGTCACGGGTTCAACGGGCAGTAAAATCAATCTGGATGGTCAGTGTCGGAATGCGATTTATACGGCTTCGGTGAGTTCATTGATTAATGCCAAGAACCTTCAGGCGGACGAAGTGCGTGCTTCGGCTTCGACATCGGCAAACATCAGTTGTTATGCTTCGAAGGTAGTGGATATGCAGTGTGATTCGTTCCGGAAGACTACGATAGACTGTGCGGGAAATCCGAAAAAGCGAATCTCGAGATAGAAGTTACTTCCATGTGAGCATAACGATAGATTCGATAACACCGCCATTGGGGAAATGAGATGCAAGCAGTGCATACCTTTTTTCAGATGGCGGATTTTTTGTCTGTAAACCTGTCATCCTGGAAAAAAGAAATGCGGGACGTTTCATCATAAAAGGTTTTATAGTTAAAATGTTAGGGAGGAAAAAGTTATTTGAGAAGCCTTTTTGCAAGATATAAAAAACTAAAATAAGCGGGTTGTTTGCCACTTTTTTTCTATCTTTACCCGTTCAAAAAAGAAAATGGGCATTTTGAGACTGCCCCAAGCCTGATAAGTACGGCTGCATAAACGAGAAATAGATTGCGATGAGTTATAAATGGAATTATGTTCCCCCTACGCCTGTATGGAAAGAATCTTCGAAAGTATTAGGCAAAGAGTTAGGCATTAGTCCGGTATTGGCTCGCTTGCTGTTGGAGCGAGGTGTAGGTACTGTGGCTGAGGCGCGGAACTTTTTCCGACCTCAACTCAGTGAATTGCACGATCCGTTTCTGATGGACGATATGGACAAGGCCGTAGACTGCCTGAATCGGACCATGGGACGCAAAGAACGTATACTGGTGTATGGCGATTACGATGTCGACGGCTGTACGGCTGTTGCGTTGGTCTACAAATTCTTGCAACAGTATTATTCGAATATAGATTATTATATCCCCAATCGGTATGAGGAAGGGTATGGCGTATCGAAAAAAGGGGTGGATTATGCTGCCGAGACCGGAGTGAAACTGATAATCGTGCTTGATTGCGGGATAAAAGCTGTGGAAGAGATAGCTTATGCCCGCGAAAAAGGAATCGATTTCATTATATGCGATCATCATGTACCGGACGAGGTGCTTCCTCCGGCAGTAGCTATTTTGAACCCGAAGCGGCATGATTCTCATTATCCGTATTCGCATCTGTCGGGTTGCGGAGTGGGCTTTAAGTTTATGCAGGCTTTTGCCCAAAACAACGGAATAGAGTTTAATAAACTGATACCGCTGTTGGATTTGTGTGTGGTGAGTATTGCGTCGGACATAGTGTCTGTGATGGGAGAAAACCGGATATTGGCCTATCACGGCCTGAGGCAGTTGAATTCGAATCCCAGTGTGGGCTTACGGGCCATTACGGAGGTCTGCGGACTTGCGGAAAAGGAATTGTCGATTAACGATATCATTTTTAAGATAGGGCCGCGCATTAACGCTTCGGGGCGGATGCAAAACGGAAAAGAAGCTGTTGAACTGCTTGTAGAACGTAATTTCGCATCGGCATTGGCCCAAGCTAATCAGATAAATCTGTACAACGAGGCACGAAAGGATTTGGATAAACAAATGACGGAAGAGGCGAATTACATCGTGGAGCATATGAAGCACGGGGATGAGAGGCGCTCGATCGTTATTTATAATGAGGAATGGCATAAGGGCGTGATAGGAATCGTGGCTTCTCGCCTGACGGAAATATATTACCGGCCTGCAGTTGTGTTGACACGCAGCGACGGGTTGGCAACGGGTTCGGCCCGTTCGGTTTCGGGCTTTGATGTTTATAAAGCGGTGGAGAGTTGTCGCGATTTGCTTGAAAATTTCGGTGGACATACCTACGCTGCGGGACTTTCGCTCAAAGTCGAGCATGTAGAAGAGTTTACGCGTCGTTTCGAGGCTTACGTGGCATCGCATATTCGCGAAGAACAGACGGAAGCCAGCCTGGATATTGCGGCGGAACTCGATTTTAAAGACATCACCCACAAATTCCATAATGATCTGAAGCGTTTCAATCCTTTCGGTCCCGGAAACCCGAAGCCGATATTCTGTACGCGTCGTGTCTATGACTATGGAACGAGCAAAGTCGTGGGACGCGAACAGGAACACATAAAGCTGGAACTTGTGGACAACAAGTCGAGCAGTATTATGAACGGCATAGCGTTCGGCCAAAGTTCGCAGGCCCGGTATATCAAGACCAAGCGAGCTTTTGACATCTGCTATACGATTGAGGAAAATACCTACAAACGTGGCGATGTTCAGTTACAAATAGAAGATATCAAGCCTTCGGAGGCGGAATAGGACGGTGTGGATTCGATTTATCGGGACATCCTGCGTCGCTACTGGGGAT
>CATXZX010000179.1 GCA_958404085.1 uncultured Prevotellaceae bacterium
TTCGGCGTGAAGCGCAGGGCGAAGAGGCGGGCCAGCCAGCGGTCGTGCGTGCCGCCGCCGGCCTCGGCGTTGGCCAGCCAGCCGACCTGGTATTCCCGTTTCAGCCGTACATCCATGACGAAGCGGGCATCGTCCAAATCCATTTTCAGGGCTTCGCTGCGTTCGCTTCTTTGGTTGTAAAACCGGAGGTCCTTTACCGTATAGGCCGGCAGGTTGTCCAGCAGTACGGAATTGTTTCCCTTGAAAAAGTTGCGTCCGTTGAGCAGGACGCTCTCCACGAGCTTCCCGTTCATGTAGATGCGGCCGTCGCGTTTCAGTTCGGCACCGGGCAACTGTTCCACAAGGGCGTCGAGCATCGAACCTTCGGCCAGGTTGAAAGCGTCGGCGTTGTAGATGAGTGTGTCGCCCTTGGTGTAGAACTTTATCTTCGTAGCCGTTACCGCTACTTCGCCGAGTTGCCGGCTCAGGGGCGCACGGCGCATCTTGATGGTGCCTATCGAGTACGTGTCTTCGTACTTCTTGAGTTTGATCCGGAACCGCACCGTCGTCGTCTGGTACCGGGGATTGGTGAGGCGTACCAAGTATTCGCCCGAACGGAAGCCGACGGTCATCGAAAAGTAGGAATTGGGCCGGTATTGCTTGTTCCAGTGCGGCACGGCCGTAGCTATGACGGTGCTGTCCAAGGTCATCAGTTCTACCCGCGTGCTGTCTATGACCGGCTCCATGGTGAATGCGTCGCGGGGCCACCCCATCACGTAGATACTGTCATTCGCTCCGGCTGAGGCCATAAGGGGTATGAGGGAAAGAAGAAGGGTGGTCGTTCTGTGTGTCAGGTTTCTTTTCATTGTCGGGTTTCCTTTCGTTCTTTACGGGAAACGTCCGGACACGAACCACCCCCGCCTGCGCCGGAACCGGCTCAGACTTTTTTCGAATCAGGTGGCCCGGCCGGTCGTTTTCCGGCTTGGCATGTCAGCAGGAGGAAGTTTCTTTTTTCTTTACGGGTTGAAGTAGCCTTTGTACACGGCACTCAGGTCGTTGATGTCGAGTGACCCCGTAAGAATGATGAGCGACACGTTGAATTTTTCCTTTGTATAAAGGACGAATTCGTTCTCCTTTTTGTCGATAACCCGTTTATAAAGGTACACCAGGTTGTCTTTATTTTTCTGGTGCATCAGTTCTTCGAATTTGTACTTGGTCAGGAATGTTTTGATGTCCTGTTTCAACGGAGAGTTGAGGGGTGGAAATTCATACGTTAGGGTACGTACGGCGTTCAGTTTCTCTATGTTTTTTCCGAAAATGGTTTTTCCTAACGACACGCAGCTGATGTTTTTGAGCATCTCCTTCGAGATGTAGGTCACGGCGCAGTTCTTGTGGTTGTCGTACTTGTCTAAAAACTCGTATTGTGCGTGCAGGGCTGTTGCGCACCACGCGAAGAGCATAAAAAGAAGGATTTTGTGTTTCATGACTTTTTGGTATTTGTAAAAGTGAGTTGTCGGATAATTGATTTTTGCATGTCGTAGGTGGCTTTTTCCACGGTCTTTATTTCCTGTACGCCCTGACCGATGGCTTTGGAGAAGGCCTTGAATACCCGCTCCACCTCGGCCTGTGCTTCTTCGGGGGTAGCAAAGGTGTCTTCGGGCGTGGGGCGGGAGGCCTTGTCGGGGCGTGTGGCGACGGCGAACACCAGCAGGAGGACAGCCGCTGCGCTTCCGGCAAACCGGAGCAGGCGCATCCGGAGGCGCCGGTGCGGGGCTTTCCGCTTTTCGCAGGTTTCCAGGCTGTCTACAAGGATGCTCAGTCTGTCTTCGAGCCCTTCGGGCACTCGGACTTCCCTTTCCCGGAACGCCCGAAGGCTCCGGAAGTAAGCGCACCAGTGGGTCAGATGGGGCGGAATCCGGGTTTCTTCGGTAAAGAAACGTTCCAGTTCTTTTTCTTCTGTCGGTACGGTTTCGCCCCTCTCGTAGCGGAGCAACAGGTCTTCTATCTTATTTGTGTTCATAATCCATGTATTCGTTGAATCGTTTGCGTAATTTTTTGCGGGCCCGGCTCAGCAGGACGCGTATGTGCAGGGTGTTCAGGCCGGTCCGCTCCGCTATTTCCTCGGAGGAGTCTCCGTTTACGTCGTGCGATAGGATGATGCGCCGTTCCTTGTCGGGTAGTCCGGAAATGATGCGGCACATCAGTTCCGCCTCGTCCCTCAGTTCCGTTTCGCGTTGCAGGCTTTGTCCCGTTTCGAGGCTGAACGCCTCCGGCATGTTCCCGTCGTCTTTTTTCCCGTCCCGCAGCATGTTGAGACTCAGGTTGCGGATGGTGGTCCGAGCAAAGGCTTCGGCGTTTTCGATGCCCGTCAGCTCGTGGCGGCGGTTCCACAGCCGGAGAAATGTCTCCTGCACCATGTCCTCGGCATCCATGCTGTTGCCCGTCAGGCGGTAGGCCGTTCGGTATAGCTCTTTGTGGAGAGGAAGGAACAGCCTTTTGAATTCAGTCCCGTCCATGTCCGTAGTCTTTTTCGGCCCTGTCCGTCCGTAGTTTCGGTGCCGGTGGTCTTTGTGTGCGTATGCGGATGTACATAGTGTCTGGTCGGTTTTGTTTGTTGTCGGGGGATGTCTTGGAAAGGTCCCTTTATCTGATAGACACGCAAAGGGGCGGATTTGTTACAACCTTTTCCCGTTTTTTTTAAAATCCGGTTCGATAAAATTTGCGGATGGCCGTAAAACACGCCCCGGACGCAGACGATGCGTCGTCCGGGCCTGTTTTTTTGAAATCCGGGCCACCTGATTCGAAATACAAGGCCCGGGATTGACTTAGGGACGACTGTTCTTTTCCGTTCCCGGCCTCAGGCTGTCGCGTAGGACGAGGATGCTTTCGGGTCCCATGTTGAAGAGCAGGTCGGCAATGCTCAGGTTGGGCAGGAAACCGTTTCGCCGGCTGAATACCTGGTAATAAGGACGGGGAATGAAGAACGGGTCGTCGTCCCAGGAACGCTTGGGATGGATACGGTCGCGGAAGTCGGCCGTTTCTGCCTGTACATCGGCAAAAGCCGTTGTACGCTCCGTCCGCACGTCGAGCCCGATAAGTTCGCACACCTTTTCGTGAATGGCTTCGTTGAAGTCTATTAAATAAGTATACGGCCGTTCGTAGAAGGGCCGGAAGTCGTCGGCGTAATATTCGAAGAACGGGCTGTTCTCGTAGGCGCTGGTCAGGGCGTTCCAATGCAGGTGGCGCCAGTTTCCGTGGTCGCTTATGCGTACGTCGCGCATGGGTGTTTTGGCCGCCGGAAGCAATGTGACGGGCACCGACAGGGCAAGCGGTCCGTCGGCCGTGGCTATGACGCAACGGTTCCGGTAGGTCTGTTTCAGGTAGTGGTCGTATTGTTCGATGCGTGCTTTGCCGAAGGCGTAAAGCACGCTGTAATAGTGAACGGGAGCCAGGTAGGCCGATGAAAGCAACAGGTCCATGCCGAGGAAGTGTCAGGGTAAGGGTTTCATGAAACGCTGGGGCCGGAAACCGCGGTAGAACGGTTTTTCCGGGTCGATGGAGTAGGTTATCAGCCGGGCACGGCCGATGAGGTGGCTTGCCGGTACAAAGCCGAAGTAGCGCGAGTCGCCGAGATTGGTGTCGCGGCCCGTTTCCACCCGGTAGTAGTCCTGGCCGAAACGGACGCGGTCTGTCGCTTTGCCGTCGATGTACAGCGAGTCGCCCTTTATCGTGGCCCGGCGTCGCTCGTGGCGGTTCAGGGTGTTGCAGAGCAGGCGTATGTTCCACGGCGTGACACGTACGGTGCGGAATTTTCCGGGTATGACAATCGGATAGAGCGTGCTGCTCGGGAATCCCGGCCATACCAGCCGCCGGCTCCAGGTGTACCATACGGTGTCGCCCGGTACGGCCGTACAGCGGCCTATGCGTACCGGCCGGTCGCTCGGAAGGCTGTCGGTGCCCATGGGGTCGTTGAAGGCCATCCATTCACCCTTCGCAGGTGTTCCGCCGCCCCAGCGGTTTTGTCCCCATGAGGTCTCGAACGGAAGGCGCAGGCCGTAGCTGGTACGTGTCACCAGGATATGGTCGCCCGCATAGAGCGCCGGTTCGTGCCCGCCCGGCACGGTGTAGGGTGTCAGCAGGTAGAGGGCTACGGCCATGCCCGCTACGAGGGCTACGGACAGGCTCAGCAGGAGGTGGCGGTGGGCTTTCACGGCGATGGGCGGGGGTTACTTGATGTTGTCTACAAGGCGGAAGAAGCGGTCCCAGCGTATCTTTCCGTCCGTCCAGCCGTAGTCGGGATTCAGCGAGAGCCATACGAAGATGGGTTTGCCCACGATGTGGTCTTCGGGTACGAAGCCCCAGCAACGCGAGTCGGCCGAATTGTCGCGGTTGTCGCCCATCATCCAGTAATAGTCCATGCGGAACGTGTAGCGGTCGGTGGGCCGGCCGTTGATGTAGATTTTGCCGTCGCGCACCTCCAGCCGGTTGTTTTCGTAGATGCGTATCGGACGTTCGTAGACGGGCAGGTTTTCCAGCGTGAGCCGGATGCTCTCGCCCTTCTTGGGTATCCAGACGGGCCCGTAGTTGTAGGTGGTCCAGCCGGTCACGGCGTTGTGCGGATAGAGTCCGGCGTCGTTGCCCGGCGTGGGGCTGATGCTTTCCACTAAGTCGGTCCGTGCTTTCAGCGTCTCGTAGGCGCGGCGCGTCAGGGGCATCCAGCGGAGCAGGTAGTCGTCGGGCGAAGAGAACGACAGGTCCTCGGCGCTGATACCCAGTTCGCGTACCAGCGACTCGGGCAGCCCTGTCTTGAAGCGCACCAGGTAGTTGTATTGTACGTTGTCGGGCTCTTTGTTCGGTTTGCCGTCCAGGTAGATGATGCGGTCGCGTATCTGCAACGTTTGTCCGGGCAGGCCGACGCAACGTTTTACGTAGTTCTCGCGGCGGTCTACGGGGCGGCTCACAATCTTGCCGAACACTTCGGGATGGTCGGCTATGTATTTGCGTCCGGCGGCATACTGGCGGCCGAATGCGGCCTGCTGTGCGGCTGCGGGTAGGG
>CATXZX010000180.1 GCA_958404085.1 uncultured Prevotellaceae bacterium
GAACGCCTGGTAGACTTTGCCCGTCGCCATCACATCGTCGTGGTGAATGACAACCCGTACAGCTTTATACTGAACGAACATCCGCTGAGTATTCTCCAGATACCCGGCGCCAAAGACTGCTGCATCGAGTTCAACTCGATGAGCAAAAGCCACAACATGCCCGGATGGCGTGTCGGCATGCTGGCCACCAACGCGCAATTCGTACAATGGATCCTGAAAGTCAAGAGCAACATCGACTCGGGTACATTCCGGCCCATGCAGTTGGCTGCCGCAAGGGCATACGGCAACGACGCGGAATGGCATCGTCGGGCCAACATCGAAACTTATCGCAACCGGCGCGAACTGGCTGGCCGCATCATGGACGCCCTGGAATGCAGCTACGACCCGAAACAGGTGGGCATGTTCCTCTGGGGACGCATACCCGACCGCTACGCCGAAGCCGAAGAGCTGACCGAACGCGTCCTGCACGAAGCGCGCGTTTTCCTGACCCCCGGATTCATTTTCGGCAGCAACGGCGCACGCTACATCCGCATATCGCTCTGCGCCAAACCCGAGAAGTTGGAGGAAGCGCTCCAACGCATCGAACAAGCATTTACATCGAATCACTAAATAACTTTTTCAACAATGGAACTAACTATCAAACCATTGAACCTGCCGGGCATCGAAGCGAAACGCCCGCTCATCATTGCCGGCCCATGTAGCGCCGAAACCGAAGAACAAGTCATGAACACGGCCACCGAACTCAGCAAACGGGGAATCAAGATATTCCGCGCCGGAATATGGAAACCGCGTACCAAACCGGGAGGCTTCGAGGGTGTAGGGAAAGAGGGACTGCCCTGGCTGCAACGGGTACAGAAAGAACTGGGCATGCTCACCGCTACCGAAGTGGCTACGGCCAAACACGTGGAAGCCGCACTCGAAGCAGGCGTAGACATACTCTGGATAGGGGCACGCACGGTGGCCAATCCGTTTGCCGTACAGGAAATCGCCGACTCGCTGAAGGGTACCGACATCCCGGTGCTGGTCAAGAATCCCGTAAACCCCGACCTTGAACTCTGGATAGGCGGTCTGCAACGCATCAACAGCGCCGGTATCGAACGCATCGGCGTCATTCACCGCGGATTCTCTTCGTATGACAAAAAGATATACCGCAACCTGCCCATGTGGCACATCCCCATCGAATTGCGCCGCCGCATCCCCGACTTGCCCATATTGGGCGACCCGAGCCACATAGGCGGCAAACGCGAACTGGTGGCCCCGCTCTGCCAACAGGCCATGGACCTGGGTTTCGACGGCCTGATTATCGAAAGCCACTGCAACCCGGACAAAGCCTGGAGCGATGCTTCGCAGCAGGTCACTCCCGATATCCTCGACTTCATACTCAACCGTCTCGTCATCCGCGACAGCACGCAATGCACCGAAAACCTGGACGCGCTGCGCCGCCAAATCGACGAATGCGACAACAGTTTTCTGGACATCCTGTCGCGCCGCATGCGCATCAGCCGCGAAATAGGACTCTACAAAAAAGAACACAACATGACCGTCGTGCAGCCGGAACGCTACAACGAGATTCTGGATAAACGCGGCGCGCAAGGTTCGCTCTGCGGCATGAGTTCGGATTTCATCAAATCCATTTTCGAAGCCATACACGAGGAAAGCGTACACCAGCAGATAGACGTCATCAACAAATAACACGACAGCATGAAAATCCTGATATTGGGTGCGGGAAAAATGGGTTCGTTCTTCGTAGACTTGCTGAGCTTCGAACACGAAACGGCCATTTACGACGTCGATGCCAGACGACTGCGCTTCATGTACAAGACGCTGCGCTTCACGGATATCGACGAGATAGACGCCTTCGAACCGGAACTCGTCATCAACGCCGTTACCCTGAAACACACCATCGACGTATTCCGCGAAGTAACGCCCCACCTTCCGGCAGGCTGCATCCTGAGCGACATTGCCTCGGTGAAGACCGGCATTCACGAATACTACAAGACTTGCGGCTTCCGCTATGTATCGACTCACCCCATGTTCGGCCCCACATTTGCCAACCTCGGGGCGCTGAGCAACGAGAACGCCATCATCATCAACGAAGGTGACTTCATGGGACGCATCTTCTTCCGCGATCTGTACTCGAAACTGGGACTGAACGTCAGGGAGTATACCTTCGACGAACACGACGAGACGGTGGCCTACTCGTTAAGTATTCCGTTTGTATCGACATTCGCCTTTGCTGCCGTCATGAAGCACCAGGATGCGCCGGGAACCACCTTCAAACGCCACATGGCCATAGCCAAGGGGGTTCTGAGCGAAGACGAATGCCTGCTGCGCGAGATTCTGTTCAATCCGCGCACCAGCGGACAGGTAAGCAAAATACGTACCGAACTGAAAGAACTCATCGACATCATCGACCGCAAGGACGAAGACGCACTGCACAAGTATTTGGAAAAAATACGTCAGCACATAGCCTGACAGAGAGTCCGCCCCACCCTAAAAACCTCCGCACCGTTATCCGAACGAGCGCGGAGGTTTTTCGTTTTATCTGGGACCTTTTTCATTTTACGGGCCTTCTAATCGGAATCGACTACGACACGTTCGTTTCATAGAGGTTACCTTCCGATAAAAAAATACTCAATCCTCACCATTACCCCATTGTCAAACTGCACATACGTAAAGATACAAAATGGAATCGAGCGAGGAATACAAAAAAAACAGAATACATTCATCAAAGAAATGTATCATATTGACCTCAGCGCATTCCAAATAATACTTTTCAAGCAATATAGCCTCAATAGTACAAGTTTTTTTTTAAAAAACAACACAAAAATTTATTTCGAACTTCATTAATGCCTATATTTGGAGTATTCAAACTGATAAGTCATGGAAAATAACGTAAAAATATCTGTTTGTATTCCTACATACAATTCCGCTTCACACATCCGGGAATGCATAGACAGTGTTATAAATCAATCTTTTACCGATTTTGAATTACAATTATGCGTAAGATCTTTTTTTTCAGTATATTTCTATTGAACCTTCCTCTATTGTCAGCCGCCCAGGAAAAGCGGGAAAGAGCCATTCTGCTGATGGGGTATGTAGAAGACTCCTTTACAGGCGAGGCCCTGCGGAAAACACTTGTGGAACTTTACAAGGAAGACGGCAGTTTGGTAGACTCTACCCGTACCAGCCTGTCTTTTATGAACGGCGAGCGACGCGCCGTATTCAACTTTAAAAAGGTGGCGAGCGGAAACTATAACATCCGTTTCAGCAAGACGGGATACCAGAGGTTCGACTTACCGCTGACACTGAAAGTCTCGTCGCGCGAGACCGAACGCAGCATCAAGCCTGTCTTACTGAAAAAGAACCCGAAAGAAATCATGCTGAAAGAAGCCACAGTGACGGCCTCGAAGGTGAAGTTCTTCTACAAAGGCGATACACTCGTCTACGACGCCGATGCCTTCCAGTTGTCCCAAGGCTCCATGCTCGACGCGCTTATCAAGCAACTGCCGGGTGTAACCCTGGACGAACGGGGACGCATCCGCGTAAACGGGCGTTTTGTGGAAAGTCTGCTCCTGAACGGACAGGATTTTTTCCGCAAAGACCGCAGCATCATGTTGGAAAACCTGCCGGCCTATACAGTGAAGAACATCAAGGTTTACGAACGCGATGCCGACGAAATGTTACGCATGATAGACCGCGAAAGCATAAAAAAGTCGCTGGTGATGGATGTCATCCTGAAACGGAAATACTCCATAGGCTGGCTGGCAAATACCGAATGGGGATATGGCAGCGAGGACCGTTACCTGGGACGATTGTTCGCCCTGCGCTTTACCCCGCACTCGCGCATAGCACTGGTGGGTAACCTGAACAATATATATAAACGACAACCGTAAGCCGGGAGAGGACAATAGCTGGACACCCGACCAACTGTCGACCGGCCTGCAACGCTACAAGATGGCCGGACTGGACTACACCATAAACTTCAAAGGAACAGGGCACCGCGTCTCGGGCGAAGCGACCATGAGCCGTACCGATGCCGACAACCGCATCACCACCAATCAGGAAAACTTCCTGCAAGGGGGAAATACGTACCAGCGCGAACAGAACCGGTCGGAAGACCGCAACGTCTTGTTTCAGACCCGACACGAACTGATGCTCAAACTGAACAACAACGTAGGCCTGGCCTTTAAGCCCGAAGTGCGCTACCGCAACTACTCGAACCGGGGAGGGTTGGTGGCAGGTACTTTCAACGAAGACCCCGAAAACACCGTAACGACCGGGCTCATCGACAGCCTCTTCAGACCGATGGCAGGCGAAACGCTCCGGCGTATTCTGCTGAACCGCAACGTGCAAACGCTGTATGGACGCGGAAACGCGCTGGACGCAACGGCTAAAGTAGAACTGCGCATGGGAATGCCCCGTTCAAAAGACTACCTATCGGCCGACATCACCGGAAACTACGTGGACGAGCGGAAGGAAAGTTTCCGCCACAATCTGCTGGAGTATGCCTCCGAGGCATCGGACTTCCGCAACGAATACACTTTCATGCGACCGGAACACGGTTTCTCGTTGCGGGCCAACGCCGAATACATGTACAGGCCGGCCAGCCCCGAATGGATATTATTCGCCAGATACGACTTTGCCCACCAGAACATCACGAACCGACGTGCTTTCTACCGCCTCGAAAAGTTGAGCGGATGGGGAATCGACACCGAGAACCGCCTGGGCAGCCTGCCTTCGACAAACGACTGGAAAAACCGGACCATTGACGACGGAAACAGCTACGATGCCGAACAAAGCGTAGATGCCCACACCCTGACAATCAACGGCGCATGGCATGCGGAAAGACACCGTATAAAATGGGAGATAGACCCGTGGATAGCCGTATCGTACCTCGGCAAACAGATGGAATACCGCATGACGAAAAATACGCAACGCCCCAGCCGCTACGATGTATTGCTGAATCCGGGCATATCGGTTGCGGTAGAACCGGACAGGAAAGTATGGCCGCGAATC
>CATXZX010000181.1 GCA_958404085.1 uncultured Prevotellaceae bacterium
GACGAGGCTCGTGCCTTGGCCGAACTCGAGGCTTTGCAGCGCGAATATCCCGGCGATATGCGCTACCGGCTCCTTGCCGCCGACCTCTATATGCAGACCGAACGTCCCGACTCGGCTTATGCCGTCTATCGCGAGGTCATTGCCCGCGAGCCCGACAACGGCTATGCCCGTCTCGGACTGATGAATTACTATGCCGCTACGGGCAATGACGCGCTCTATCAGGCCGAGGTCGACTCCATTGCCCTCAACGAACGAATCGAATCGCCCCTGCGTGCCGAGGCGGTGAAGAGTCTGGTGCGTTCCACGGAGCGGGCCGGAGGCGACAGCCTGCGCGTGATGCGCCTCTTCGGACAGTTGATGTCCGTCGCGCAGCCCGATTTTCTCCTGGCCGACTTGTGCCAGGGTTACATGTTGCTCAAACGGGTTCCGACCGACCGCATCGTGCCCGTCTGGCAGAAGATGCTCGGTATCGAGCCCGAGTACGACGGAGCCCGCCTCCAGTTACTCGAATATTACATACGGAATGAGAAACTGGCCGAGACCGCGGCGCTTTGTGCCGAGGGCACGCAGTATGCGCCCGAGCAACTTGCTTACTACTTCTACGGTGGTGCGGCCTACAACCAGCTCGGTCAGACCGACCGGGCCATAGCCTTGCTCGAACGGGGCCGTGTGCAGGTGGAACAGCAGGCCGGCGAAGGAGGCTTCGAGGCCGAGGAACGGAAATTGCCCTCCGACCTGATGGCGTTGCTTGGCGATGTTTACCACGAGGTGGGCCGGCTGGCCGATGCCTATGCGGCTTACGAGAAGGCGCTCGGCATATTGCCCGAAAATGTGCTTTGCCTGAACAACTATGCCTACTTCCTTTCGCTCGACGGACAACAGCTCGACAAGGCCGAGGCCATGAGCCTGAAAACTATCGAGGCCGAACCCGGAAACCCGACTTACCTCGATACGTATGCCTGGATTCTTTTCGTGCAGGGCAAGTACAAAATGGCGCAGACCTATATGGACGAGACGCTCAAGAACCTGAAAGAAGAACCCGAGAATGCGGGTATTTACGAACATGCCGGCGATATTTATGCCTGTGTGGGCCGTACGGCCGAGGCCGTGGCTTTCTGGAAAAAGGCGCAGCGGCTGGGCGGCGATTCCCCGCTGTTGCAGAAAAAAATCAAACAAAAGAAATATCTGGAAAAATGAGACTACTGCGAATCATCATGCCCCTTCTGTTGACGCTGGCCGTTGTGTCATGCCGTACGACGAAGCAAGTTGAAAACAAGTCCGATGCCGGGTCGCTTCCGGCCGAGGCGCTGACGATGAAGGTCCTCGAAAATGCACAGACCGCCCCGGCCGTAACGGCCAAGATGCGTTTCGAGATTGTGGCCGGCGAGAAGAATTTTACCCTGAACGGCTCGCTGAAGATGAAGCGCGACGATGTCATCCAACTGTCGCTCTCTTTTCTCGGAATGGAAGTAGGGCGGATGGAGTTTACCCGCGACCAGGTACTCATTATCGACCGTTTCAATAAACAATATGTCCGCGTTCCGTACGAAAAGGTTCCTTTCCTTGCGGCTGCCAACCTCGATTTCGGCGTTCTGCAGGCCCTTTTCTGGAACGAGCTCTTTCTGCCGGGCGATCCGTCGCCTTCCCGTTCGTTGGGACGCTTTGTGCTGAGCCGCGACGACGCAACTACGGTTCTCAGCGTGACCGATGCGCCCAAATTGAACTATCGTTTCAGCGTGCGTTCCGCCGATGCGGTCATCGAACAGACTACTGTTTCCGACAAGTCCGCGCAGTCGTCGCCTTCGCTGACCTGGAAATACGGACGCTTTGCCCCGCTCGGCGGCCGCAACTTTCCGCAACAGATGGAAGTGGGCGTAGCCGGTGTCCGGAAACCCTATCGCCTGACGATAGACCTCAGCAGTTTGTCGAACAGCACCGACTGGAAAACGCGCACCGAAGTCTCTTCGCGCTACAAGGAACAGTCGGTTGAGGCCATACTTCAGAAACTGATGAAACTCTGACGCACTGTGATACGCCGATACATATACCTTTTTTCCGTGGCACTCCTTTGTGCTGTTTCGGCGCAGCCGCTTTTTGCGCAGTCCAGCCGAAAGATTCGTACGCTTCAGTCGCAGCGTAACGCGTTGCAGAAACAGATAAACGAGTCCGAGACGTTGTTGAAGTCTACCCGGAAGGACGTGCGCAGCCAGCTCAGCACGTTGTCCGTACTCAACGGGCAGATAGACCGGCAGAAAGCCTTTCTCAACAATGTTCAGAGCGAGGTGGACGTGCTGAACCACAACCTCGACAGCCTGACGGCCCAGTTGCGTGTCCTTCAGAGCGAACTGAACGAGCGCAAGCGCAGTTACAGCCGTTCCGTACTCTATCTTTATCGCAACCGGTCGTCCCAGAATAAACTGATGTTCATCTTCTCGGCCGAAAACTTCAGCCAGATGTACCGCCGCCTGCGCTATGTGCGCGAATACGCCGGTTATCAGCGCATGCAGGGCGAGCAGTTGCAGGAAAAGCGCCGCCAGGTATGGGCCAAGGAGGCCGAGTTGCGCCAGGTCCGCACGCAAAAGAAAGATTTGCTGGACCGCGGCCAGATAGAGCAGGAGCGCATGGAGAAGAAACAGAAGGAACACCAGACAGTCGTCAACTCGTTGCAGAAGAAACAGAAACAGTTGCAGTCGACCATACAGACCAACAAGAAAAAATATTCATCGCTCAATGCGCAGATAGACCGCCTGATACAGCAGGAAATAGCGGCGGCCGAGAAACGCCGCAAGGAGGAAGAGGCACGCCGCCGGCGTGAGCTGGAACGCAAACGCCGTGCCATTACGTTCTCGCCCTCCGTCAAGGGTAAAGGGGGTAAAGGCGGTGCTTCCGGACAGCGTAGCACGTCGTCGTCGGGCAAGGAAAAGGACCGGCCCGTGCCGGAGTTCGAGATGGAGCGGGCCGACCGCGTACTCAGCGGCAACTTTGCCGCCAACAAGGGGCGTCTTCCCATTCCCATTACCGGTCCTTACGTCGTATCGAGCCGTTACGGCCAGTACCGCGTATCGGGGCTCCGTGGCGTCCAGCTCGATAACAAAGGTATCAACATAACCGGCAAGCGCGGCGCCCGGGCGCGTGCCGTGTTCAACGGCGAGGTCAGCGCCATATTCTCTTTCGGAGGTTTCAAGAACGTCATGGTACGCCACGGCAGCTACATATCCATCTATTGCAACCTGTCGTCCGTGTCTGTCCGGCGAGGCCAGCGTGTTTCGACGCGCGATGTACTGGGTACGGTAGCTCCCGACGAAGGTGGCAACTGCACCCTCCATTTCCAGTTGCGCAAGGAGACGGCCAAACTCAATCCCGAGAGTTGGCTTACCCGCTGAGTCCGCCCCGGCCGATACAACCGGCCCGCTCTGTCTGAACACGACTGAGGTGTTCGGCAGAGCGGGCCGGTTGCGTTTGTATTGGTACGGTCTTTATCCGATAGATGTTCCGTCCAGCAGCTCGTAGTAGAGTGCGATGGCTTCCGACAGTTCGTCGACGGTGATGTATTCTTCGGCCGTGTGCGAACGGGCCGAGTCGCCGGGGCCCATCTTGAACGACGGAAAGGCCATGAGGGCCTGGTCGCTGAGCGTAGGCGAGCCGAAGGGACACCGTCCCAGTGACACGGCACGCCGGATGAGCGGATGTCCGCTGTCGATGTGCGACGAATTGAGCCGGAAGGAGCGTGCCTTTACCTCCGACGACGTGTGGCGTACGATTTCGTCGTATAGTTCCTGGTTCGAGTAACACTCGTTGCTGCGCACGTCCACCGTAAACGTACAAGTATCCGGCACGACGTTGTGCTGTGTGCCCGCACCGATGATTGTTACCGTCATCTTGACCGGGCCGAGCAGCTCCGATACGCGTTCGAAGCGGTGTGTCCTGAACCATTCGATGTCGGGTAATGCCTGGTAGATGGCGTTGACGCCTTCCTCGCGGGCTGCATGTCCGGCCTTGCCGTATGCGGTGACGTCGAGTACCATGAGACCTTTTTCAGCGATGGCCGGCTGCATGCCGGTCGGTTCGCCTACGAGGGCTACGCTGACGGGAGGCAGTTGGGGCAGAACCCGTTCGATGCCGTTCTTTCCCGATACCTCTTCCTCGCACGAGGCCAGAAAAATCAGGTTGTAGGGTTGCCTCTGTACCGAGAGCTGGCGGAATGTCTGCAACAGGCATACCAGGCTGCCCCCGTCGTCGTTGCTTCCCAGCCCGTAGATGCGTCCGTTTTCTTCCTGAGGCGTGTAGGGATGGCGTTGCCAGCCGGCGGCCGGCCGCACGGTGTCGATGTGTGCGTTCAGCAGCAGGGTGGGGCGTCCCGCATCGAATCCGGGTGCCGTACACCAGACGTTGTTTCCGTCGCGGCGGTAATCCAGTCCGTAATTGCACAGAAAGGAGCAGAGCATATCGGCCGCTTTTGCCTCTTCGCGGCTTGTCGAGGGAATGTGGATGAGTGCTTTCAACAACTCGATGGCGTCGTTTACGTATTTGTCCATTGCAAGAAGGATTCGGTATTTGCCGACAAAGTTACGATTCTTTGTACGCCCGTGTTTTCCGACGGGCCTGTTTTTTTCAAATAGCACGGAGTTTTTTCGAAAAAGCTCTGCGATAGTTACCGGCGCGGGCCTTCGGCCGGTTCTCCGTGCGGACTTTACATGCTATTGAAACGGATTTCGTTTTTATCAGGATGTTTTTACTTGATGATTTTATATATAATTCGTATTTTTGTAGAGACACCGGAAATGAATAGTTCGGACCGCACTGTTCCGAAATGTTTCAATAAAGGAGCAAATGAATATGAATTGATAAAACGAACAGTTATGTCGCGTTTAAATTGGGTATTATTCTTGTTTTGTTTTTCTGTTATGCTTCAAGCACAAGAAACAGAAAAGGAAAAATTTTTATGGCCTGTCGAGGGCAAGAAAGCAGGTGAGAATATTTTGTATCGTCCGCAGGATTATAT
>CATXZX010000182.1 GCA_958404085.1 uncultured Prevotellaceae bacterium
CATGGTGAAGGAATAGTCGTTGGTATTGTCTCCCATGCCCATCGAGACCGTGCCCTCGCCTGTAAAGGTATATTCATCACCTGCTTTTGTGACGGTGGCCTTTGCCACATTGAATATGCCCCATGTGGCCGATTCGAATGTGACGGCAAGTGTTCCGTCGCCGTTGGCCGTCATCTTCAGACTCTCATTGTTGGTGTAACGGTCCTGGAAGTAGGCGCAATCGGCATCGGTGTAGCCTTTATAGGTTCCGGCCAACAGAAAATCGGCGGGTGTCTCGCCGGTAGCAAAGTCTATGGTAAGTCCGCCCATGACTCCGGCCACGTTGAATTGCATTTTGGCTTTTTCCTTGGAATTGACGGTGGCCGTATAGGTACAGTCGTACGAAGAGATGTTGTCGCCCATGCCCATTTGGGCTTGGCCGTTCCCGGTCAGTGTGTAGACGCCTCTGTTCTCGCTCATCTGTGCATGGGGAACCGTAAGGACACCCCAGGAATCGGACGTGAATGTCACATGGGCCGAACCGTCTGCGTTCTTGGCTATCCGGATGGTTTCGTTTGCCGTACAGTTGTTTTGGAAGTAGGCACAGTCTGCCAGGGTGTAGCCTTCATAGTTGCCGGCGATGTCGGCGACGTCCGGCTGTTTTTCGTCCTCGCTGCATGCTGTCAGGCAAAAAAACGCGATGGACATTGCTAAAATTGACTTGAGTTTCATATCGGTTTGTTTTATGTTTATTTTCCGGCTGCAAAGTTACGGCCGAATTATATAGGGTGTCAATACTCAATTTTTAGTATTTTGAAATAGAGCGGAATGCGGTTCTCACTTTTTTTAGGTATTGCCCGTTAGATAGGATATGTGTAATTTTGCACCTCGAACGATACTTATCTGGTTGTATATGAAGAATAATGACAAAGGATATAAACCTACTGATAAAATGCGCGATATAGTCAAGGACTATAGTCCGTTGATTCTTGTGATGGGGCGGTTTGGCATTTCGCTGGGGTTCGGAGATAAATCTGTCAGGGAAGTTTGCCGTGCGCACAATGTGGATGAACGGACCTTCCTGGAGGTCGCGAATTTTGTGGTAAGCGGCATTTCCAATTATGATTCTTTATCGTTGCCTTCCCTGATCGGATATCTGAAGCAGGCCCATGAATATTATCTGGGCTTCAATCTGCCGAATATCCGCCGTAAACTTATCGAAGCTATTGACTGCTCGGGAAATAACGACATTGCCGTACTGATTATCCGTTTCTATGACGAATATGTGACCGAGGTAAAGAAACACATGGAATATGAAAATCAGGTGGTCTTTACCTACGTTGAACAACTGTTGCAGGGCTATCTCAACCGCAACTATAATATTTCGGCCTTTGCGGGAAAACATTCGCCCATCGGCAACAAGCTCAAGGAATTGAAGGACATCATAATTCGTTATTATCCCGAAAAGAACAATTATTTGCTCAATGCAGTTCTGTTGGAAATCATATTCTGCGAGCAAGACTTGACGTCGCATTGTAAAATCGAAGACAAACTGTTCGTACCGGCTGTAAAACTTGTCGAGGCGCAACTGAAGAAAAGCGGTAAAATCGTATATGCGGATGAAGCACAGAACGACAATGCGAACATGGAGAAGGCGGAACAATTGAGTGAACGCGAGAAAGATATTCTTGTATGTATCACGAAGGGAAAGAGCAACAAGGAAATTGCAGACGAATTGTGCCTGTCCGTAAATACGGTGACGACCCATCGCCGGAATATATCCAACAAGTTGCAGATACATACTTCGGCCGGACTGATTATCTATGCCATCGCCAATAAATTGGTAAATATCGTGGAGATAAAGCAGGATGCCCTTAAATAGGAAAATAATCGTTTTCGCATTTATGAAGTCAGCTTTTTTTTGTAATTTCGCGGCGCAATTCATAAAGAGTTGCGTTTGTATGATTATAAAAGACAAGCGTATTATAACGATGGATATCCCGGTACGGAATTGGGGATATTTGGAAAATTGGAAAAGTACAGCCTCGGTATACGGCTCGCGAACCGGCGAGTTTAGTTCGGTCGTATATCTTTTTTGACTGATAAGAGAATCCATTTTAATTATATAAAAAAATAAATACCTTATGAACAATCTTCGATTGCTCGCAAGGCTGCTTCCCGTAGCCTTGTTGAGCGGCGGAGTGCGCTCTTACGGCCAGTCGGTGGTAACCCTGGAAGAGATTTTCAGGACAGCCGAAACCCATAGTGCGCAACTTCGGCCTTTGTTTACCGCGCAGAACGAAAGCGAGCGCGCGGTAAGTATTGCACAAGCAGGGCGTTTGCCGGATATCAATGCGTCTCTGTCTGTCAGTTACATCGGCGACGGGTTTACCACAAAGCGCGATTTCAGTGATTATCAGCGGGCTCCGATTCCTCATCTGGGAGGCGGGCTGTCTTTGAGTGTCACTCAACCGGTTTATACGGGAGGTGCTGTGAACAAATCCATAGAACTTGCGAAGCTGAAGTCTATTGCTTCACGTTACGCTACCGATTTTCAGCGGGACAACCTTCGTTTTCGGCTTACCGGCTTTTATCTGGATATCTACAAGTATTCCAATCTGCGCCGGGTTATGGAAAGTAATTTGGTCGCGGCCCGGAAGGTGTTGGACGAGATGCGGGCGCGCTACGAACAGGGAACGGCTCTGCAAAACGACATTACGCGTTATGAACTTCTTGTATCGGATCTTGAATTGCAGCTTCTCCGGATAAACAATACGCTTGGCATTTTCAATGATAACCTCGTGACGACGGCTGGGCTGCCCGACGGTACGGTCGTAGTACCTGATTCGACGATACTTACCCGCTCCTTGTCGATGGAGGGCGAATCTTGGTGGCAACAGGAGGCTTCGGCTAATGCTCCGTCGTTGAGCCTTGCGCGTTCCGGTGTCGATATAAGCCGTAAGGCTGAGGACATCGTCCGTTCCGAGCGCTTGCCTAAAATAGGCCTTCAGGCAGGTTGGACGATTGATGGTCCCATTCTTGTTGAAATTCCGCCTGTCAATCGTAACCTGAGTTACTGGTATGTCGGAGTAGGAGTCAGCTACAACCTCGCGTCGTTGTATAAAAGCAATCGTTCTTTGGCCAAAAGCCGTGCCGCAACAAAGAGAACTTTGGAGGAACTCGCTGTCGCGCAAGAAAACGTTTCGCTTGCCGTAAGGACGGACTATGTACGTTATCAGGAGGCCTATGAAGAACTGAAAACCAGACTGAAAAGCGCTGAACTCGCAGCACAGAACTATCGAATGATTGCTACGCGCTATTCGGCGGAAATGGCTTTGATTACTGATATGCTGGATGCGGCCAACGCAAAACTCGATGCGGAAAAACAGCTGGCGGACGCCCGCATAAACATCATCTACTATTATTACAAACTTTTATTCACCACAGGAAAAATATGAAACACCGTAGTAAAAAGATCATTTCTTATATAGTCACTATCGCAGTTGTCGTAGTTGCCGCATTATGGGTCGGCAGCAAATTTATCCGTTTTGGTAATGTCGAGTTCACCGACAATGCACAGGTTCGGCGGCAGATAGTACCCGTTAACAGCCGTGTACAGGGATATATCAAGGAAATTCGTTTCAAAGAATATGATAAAGTCAAAAAAGGCGACACGCTTGTCGTCATCGACGATACTGATATGCGGTTGAATGTACTTCGTGCGGATGCCGATTACAGAAACGCGCTCGCCGGCCGCCGCGTTGCCGACCGTTCGGTCGTTTCGGCTTCTGCCAATGTGTCTGTAAGCGAGGCGTCTGTTGTTGAGGCGAAAGTCTTGGTGGAACACGCAGCAACCGAACTGGCGCGTTACGAAAAACTGTTGGCAAAAGATGCCGTGACCCGTCAACAATATGATGGCGCAAAGACGGACTACGAGGCGAAGAAGGCCCGTTATGAGATGCTTGCCAGGCAGCGGTCGGCCTCTTCGTCGATGGTAGACGTCAACCGCCAACGAATCTCTCAGTCCGACGCCGGAATCGAACTGGCCAAAGTGCTTTTGGAAACTGCCGAACTGAATCTCAGCTATACCGTGATTGTGGCGCCGTGCGACGGCTACACCTCGCGTAAGGAGATAGAAGAGGGACAACTTGTACAGCTGGGACAGACTTTGCTCGACGTAATCGGTTCGGGGGATGTCTGGGTGGCTGCCAACTATAAGGAAACCCAGCTTTGCCATATTTCTCCGGGAAGCAAGGTCGAGATCAGGGTGGATGCCATTCCGGACGTTGTCTTTAACGGCGAGGTCCGCTCTCTTTCTACGGCTACCGGTGCGTCGCTTTCGCTGATGCCTCAAGACAATTCTGCTGGGAATTTTGTGAAAGTGCGCCAGCGAATTCCTGTCAGGATAGAGTTTACGGAAGACAACAGACCGGAAGACATCGCACGGCTCGGTGCCGGTATGAATGTGGAATGTTGTGTGAAATATTGATATGGCAGACTGGCATGCTCCACAGGGGCCGTTCGACATTCCGGATGTCTCCGATTTTGTTCCGAGACGGCTGAAACCCTATCTGTTCATATTCTTCGTACTGATTATCCAGTTCTCGGGAGGCGTGTATCTGGCTTCGGTATCCCACATGGTGGGGACCACGGCCTTGTTGCAGGAGGACATCATGATGGCCGGCTATGCCTCGCTGATAGGTCTGGCCATTAACTTTGCCGTCATGTTCCGCATCAAGTTCCGTTTCTCGACCCGAACCCAACTGATTGTCTCCGGAATGGTTTTGATGGCGGCCAACGTGATTTGTGCCCATACTACCAGTGTACCGTTGCTCGTCTGTACCTGTTTCGTGGCAGGGTGGTTCAGGATGCAGGCTACGCTCGCCTGCAATTCTACCATACAGCTATGGCTGACCCCAGTGCGCGACATGGCGATATTTTTCTGCTATGTTTATATCATCGTGGACGGTGTGATGCAGTTGAGCGGCCT
>CATXZX010000183.1 GCA_958404085.1 uncultured Prevotellaceae bacterium
CGGTAGGTACCCTCGGGGTCGAAGCCGGCAATCGGCGCCTCGCTGATTTCAAACAGCGCGGACTTATTTGCCCGCGCGGCGGACTTGTCGGTCAGGGCCAGCGTACCGTCGGGCCGTGCCACGCAGGCTTGTGTGGGCCTGTTGGCCGGAATCAGCAGGTAGCGGCCGGCTGCCACGGATTCGAGTTTCCACAGTTGCGACTCGTCGCTGCCGTTGTTCTCCGTGGCGCGGATGCGGCCGTCGGATGCCGCGTGGGCCGCTTTTCCTCCGAAGGGGTTCATCAGGCGGTAACTGCCCGACAGGGGGGTGACGGTCCACACCTGGCGTTCGGAAGCATCGTCGGCCGGTGCCAGACGGATGCCGTTGTCGCCTGCGTCGGGCAGGTACCATACACGGGCGGCGTGTTGGACGGAACGGATGGTGTAGTATTTGCCTTTTTCGAACGGAGCGGCCCATAGGGGAGCCGCTGCCAGCAGGCAAAGCAGGAACCGGATGGTTCGGCGGAGGGAAATAGGTGTATTCATGAGGTTTGGTTTTTCACTTTTGGGAAATAGGACGGACTGCGGTGTGCCGCGTGTCAGTAGCGGATGCGCAGCGGGTGGCGCAGGCGGTCGGCGAAGGTCTTCAGGTAGGCTTCCCAGGCATCCATGTCGGCTATGCCGGCCTTGGTCCACCCGTAGCCCCAGTAGTAGGTAAAGGGCTTTCCGGGCCGATAGGCCGACTGTGCGGCTACGTGGCCGAAGGCTCCCCGTACGCGGCTGCGCTCCCGGTCCGTAAAGAGACGCACCTCCGTCCGCTCGGGCTGCTTGTCGAATACGGCACCTGTAAAGAGCAGGCCGTTACCTGCCTTCGGGGCGTTTGTGGGGTCCTCGCAGGCTATGAAGCGGGCCTTGCTTTCGTGGCGGAAGGCTTCCGGTTTGTTCTGGTGGATGACGAGTCCGGTCAGGAGGCGGGTCTTGTGCGACAGCCCCTCGTAGGTAATGACGGTCTTGTTCAGGCGGTTGCCGCGGTCCAGGCTGATGATGCGGGTTTCGGTCACGTTGTCTCCGCCGTTTAAGGAGAGGGGCGGAAAGACGAGGCGTGCGGTGAAGCGGAGCGGCCCGTTGTCCAGTATTTCGCACCGTTCGTATACCCAGGGATACACGATGCTGTCGCCGTCAGTCAGGAGTGCGGTCGTACCACAGCCCAGCGTGGGCCCTACGTTGTAGCAGTCCATGCCCTCGCCGTGGTCGCGGTGGTACGAAATGCCGCGGTGCAACTCACCGTCATACATCTTGACCAGCATGGGATAGGTTACGCGTTTGGCAAAGAGGTCGTAGCCGTAGGCTTTCTCGCCGCTTCTGCGCAGCGCCGGCCCGTAGGCCCGGAATGCGACGCAGTCGTTCTCCCAGGCCAGGTCGTCCTGTCGTTCGGGGTAGCAGCGGCCGCATGCCAGGGTGTCGGCCTGCGTGGGCGCGCCGGCTTCTAAGGTATAGGTGCGGGCGGATTTTCCTTCTACGCTGACCGTAAAGAGCAGTTTGCCGTCGTAGGTCAGCTGACTGGTCAGGCGGCGGCCGCTGTCGTCCCGCACCACGGGTACCTGGCCAGCTGCCGGTTGCAGTTTTTTCAGTACACGGGCGGCGTCCAGTTCCACTACTTTGTTGTGGCGGGCGTCGGCACACGGATTGTCGATGCGTACGCTGAGTGTGCGCTGCTGTGCCACGGCCGGCAGCAGGAGGGCGCTCCATGCGCACAGGGCGGCTATCGTGCGGAGGGCGGACAGGACGTTATTCTGCATAGTATGCTTCCCCCCGGTAGTTTTCGGCCAGGCTGTAAGCGCCGTTCGTCACGGTTTCGATGCTCAGCGGCTGGTAAATCATCTGGTACCACGCAGGTTCTTCCTCGTAGTAGAAGGCCAGGCGTCCGTCTGCCTGCAACGTAAGTGTGGAGTAGGCCGATTTGCGGTCGGTCACGCGGTACGAACCCTCCCAACCGGCTGCAAAATGCTCGGGCATGTCGTAGTCGGACGGTTGGGTCAGCGCCTTGTAGTAAATGGTGACCTTCTGGCGGCCCGGTCCGGCCGGAACCGATTGCAGGACGAGGTGTACGGGCTGTTTGTCGGCCTTGCGTATGGCCCGTACAATCAGAATCTCGCCGTTGGTGGGTGTGCCGGCATTGCTGATGCCGCCTCGCACCGTGCGGGAGTCGACGGCTGTTCCCCATTGTCCGGCCGCTGTTTTCACGTCGCTGTATTTAAAGATGTTGAAGAAGCGCCCGCCGTTCTTACGGCTGCTCAGCAGCACTGAACCGTCGGGCAGTTCCTCGCATTTCGGTTCGTCGCCTTGCGGGGCGCACGACTGTACGGCGTCGCCCAGTACGTTCCAGTTCTTGCCGAAGTCGTCCGAATAGATGACGTAGTTGCCCCGGTGCGTACAGAGGGCCGCATACAGCCGGTAGGCACTGCCCACCTTCACCCGCCGCGACTGGCAGATGCGTCCCGATCCCATGAAGAGGCCGTTGATGCGCCCTTTGAAGAGCCCTTCGTAGATGGATTCGGTAAATTCCTCGGGTGCGCTCCATTCCCAGCGTCCCGTCTTGTTGTTGTACGTGCCGTAGCTGCGCACCATGAGTTGCGGGTTGTTGCGCCGCGAGGCCGCGTAGCTCACGTTGCCGGCCACGCAGACCAGCAGCAGGCGGTTCTCTTCGCGGTCGGCTACGAGGCAGGCGTCGCCATATCCCGTACTTTTGCCCTGTCCGGTACCTTTCAGTACAATGTAATCGTCCTCCCAGGTGGCGCCGTTGTCCTTGCTCACGCGGGCTACCATGTCGATGTGGCCGTAGCCTATGTCGGCGCCGCAGTAACGGCGGTCGCTCAGTGCTACGAGGTGGCCGTTGCGGGCCGTGGCGATGGCCGGAATGCGGTAGGGCACGCCGTACTTATCGCCGGTATGGAAGAGGCGGAACGCCCCGCTGTCGGGTACGGCGCTGGTATGTACCGTTACGTGCAGCGGCTTGTTTCCGCGGTCCTTGCACGAGAGGTAGAGGTGCTGGAAGAGCGGCCCGTTCGTTCCGTAACCGAAGCCTTTGAATTCATAGCCGCGGTAGGTCTCCTCGGCCTGTATGCCTAATGTGCCGCCCGCCGGTATGTAGTAGGTTTGCGGGGCGGCTGTGTGGCGGTCGTCTATGTTTATACTGAACGAGCCGGCTATGGTGCGGGCCGTGTCGCAGGTGATACGCAGGACGGCCAGGTCGGGACCGGCCACACGCGGGCTGGCACTGCCTTCCGTCCGGGCGCTTATCTGCATGACGGCCGAGGCGTCGGCTATGCGCCAGCGGCTGGCTTCGGCCGAGGCGGCCTGTACTTTCAGCAGGCCTTTCTGTCCGCCGATGGAGGCGGTCTGCGGTGAAGCCTTGTGGCCGGCGGGCAAGAAGCGGTACCCCGGGCTCTTGCGGGCGGTCAGGCTGTCGCCGTTCAGTGTCCAGCGGATGGCCTTTGCAGCCTCTGTCCAGCGGGTTTCCTCGCCCGGGCTGTCCGGGGCGGCCGTCAGGGCCTGTTTCTTTCCGGTCGCCCGGTTGTAGATCTTGAATCCTTTGGCCGTGCCCACAAAGCACCATAGCTGCGCCTCGGTGCTGTAGTCGGTGGCCTGTATGGCGGGAGTTCCTCCGGCCGAGGGCTGGCTCCAGGCATACCCGGTGTTGGGTGCGTAGGTGATGCGTATCCATTTTTCGCCGTAGGTGCGGCTGAAAAAGTCGTTTGGCTGTGCCGAAACGGCGGTCAGTGAGCATACGGCCAGGCAACTGAGCAGGCCGCGTATGCGCGGAAGGGGACTTCGGAATATAGGTCTCATGTGATTCAATGTTGTCGTTGGGCAAAAAAATTTTTCGAAAGTTACGAATTTTCGGGCGAACGGACCGAATGATGCCGAAGAAATGTTGTTTTTTTAAGATAAAATCGTTCGTCGGCCCCTTTTCGGACTGTTTTTCGGAAAGACGCGGAGGCTGTATGACGGCCAAGTTCGGCGCATCTGCGTTCTTATATAGAAGAGGTGGCGCGTAGCCGGCTGTCCGGGTGTTTGGCAGGAAAGACAAGGAATAACAGCAAGGCCGCGCCTCGAAACCGAAGCGCGGCCTTGCTGTTAAAGACGGGGTAATGTGTGCGGGATGGGTTAAGGCACGTATACCTTGACCGATGTTCTGCCGCATACCACGATGTAGTGTCGGCCCTTCGGCAGTTTGAGCGTGGTGGCTTCGCGTGTTTCGGCTACGAGCTGTCCGTCGAAGGTGTATGCGCGGGCCGCTCCGCTTACGCAGATGCCTTCCGGAGTGAGGCGTATGCTCTCTTTGGTATCTGCCGTGGGGGCGTGGATAGCCGTAGGCAGTTTGTCGTATTCCCGAATTGTGGGGAAGATAGCTGCCCAAGGCGACTCTTCGTAAGCCTCCTTACTACCGGCGGGTACATAGAGAATAGGGAGTTTTCGACGAATTACCATACTACTCATGGTGAAACTGCCATCATTACCGCCGGCTGACAGTCTTGGGTTGATTTCGCATGGTTCGGCTGTCTGTACGTAGAAACGTAAGGTGTCTCTACCGGGGTTAAAGTTGAACGCTTTATCTCCGACAGATTTGACGCTGGCTGGCAGAATGAACAGTGTATCGCTCAGGGTGAAAGAACTGAAGGCTTCTTCTCCGATATATTCTACGTTGACGGGCAGGTTGAAGAGGTCTGCCATATAGCCCGTCAGTCTTCTCGGCGTTTTGAAGGCTCCTGGACCGATGTTCCGTACGCTGTTGGCTATGTGGATGGGATATTGGAATACTTTCTTATTTCTGGCAGGTAAGATGTCGTTTGTAGTTAAGTCTGAGAGATTGCTGAAAGCCAAAGGTAGAATGTCCGTAGTTCCTTCCCGGATGTCGATGGGTACGGGTACGGAGTCGGGCAACGAGATGTCGTAGCCGCAGGCCGTCGTACCTAAGTAATATA
>CATXZX010000184.1 GCA_958404085.1 uncultured Prevotellaceae bacterium
TCTGTTTGCCCGTTTTTGTTTCCGGACACAATACATAGACATAAGCAATCCCCTCACTTTTACCAGGTTGTGGATAAGACGAATCTGCCCGATGTCCTCCCTGGTGTACTGACGTATGTTCCGGCCGCTCTTGCGCGGATTTATCTGCGGGAACTCTTTCTCCCAAAACCGCAGCAGTGTCTCAGAAACCTCGAACATGGCAGCAACTTCGCTGATGGAATAATAAAGTTTTAGTTCCTTGTTCTGATTCAGTGCCATAAGTCTCATTTTATCAATCTATTGCTTGCAAAAATAGCGAAAACGTCGTAACTTTGCAACAAATTTATTCAAAAAAACAAACACTTAAATGACATCAAACGAAATAAGAGATTCGTTTAAAAAGTTCTTCGAATCCCGTGGCCATCTGGTTGTACCCTCGGCCCCCATGGTAGTCAAAGACGATCCCACCCTCATGTTTACAAATGCCGGCATGAACCAGTTCAAGGACATCATTCTGGGAAATACTACCCCCAAATGCCGCCGGCAGACCGATTCTCAGAAATGTTTACGTGTCAGCGGAAAGCATAACGACCTGGAAGAAGTAGGCCACGACACCTACCACCACACCATGTTCGAGATGCTCGGAAACTGGAGTTTTGGAGATTATTTTAAGAAAGAAGCCATCGAATGGGCCTGGGAGTACCTGGTAGACACCTTGCATATCGACCCGAAAAACCTCTACGCCACCGTTTTCGAAGGTGCGGCCGAAGAAGGGTTGACCCGCGACGACGAAGCGGCCGGCTATTGGGAGAAATTCCTGCCCAAAGACCATATCATCAACGGAAACAAGCACGACAATTTCTGGGAAATGGGTGATACGGGCCCCTGCGGGCCTTGCTCCGAAATCCACATCGACCTGCGTTCCGAAGCCGAGAAGGCACAGATTCCCGGAGCGGAACTGGTAAACAAGGACAACCCTCAGGTCATCGAGATCTGGAACCTCGTGTTCATGCAATACAACCGGAAAGCAGACGGTTCGCTCGAGCCGCTTCCCGCCAAGGTCATCGACACGGGCATGGGCTTCGAGCGCTTGTGCCGCATCATGCAGGGAAAGCAGTCGAACTACGACACCGACATCTTCCAGCCCATCATCGGTAAGATCTCATCCATGACCGAAATTCCGTACGGCCAGGACGAGAAACAGGACGTGGCCATGCGCGTCATAGCCGACCACCTTCGTGCCATCGCCTTCTCCATTGCCGACGGGCAGTTGCCCAGCAATGCCAAAGCCGGATACGTCATCCGCCGCATTCTGCGCCGCGCCGTACGCTACGCATACACATTCCTCGGCCAGAAGGAACCCTTCATTTACCTGCTCCTGCCCACATTCATCGACCAGATGGGCGAATCGTATCCCGAACTGGAAGCCCAGAAAGTCCTCATAGGCCGCGTAATCAAAGAAGAAGAGGAGTCGTTCCTCCGCACGTTGTCTACGGGTATCAACCTGCTCGAGAACGTGATTGCCGAGACGCGGAAAGCCGGTAAAAGCGTTGTCGACGGAGTCAAGGCATTCACCCTGTTCGATACCTACGGCTTCCCCCTCGACCTGACCGAGCTTATCTGCGCGGAAAACGGCCTGACAGTAGACGAAAAGGTATTCGGCGAAGAAATGGAGAAGCAGAAACAGCGTGCCCGCAATGCCGCCACGGTCGAAACGGGCGACTGGACCGTACTCGAAGAAGGCGAGACCGAATTCTGCGGATGGGACTACACGGAACAGGAATGCCGCATCCTGCGCTACCGCGAGGTGACACAAAAGAAACAAACATTCTATGAAATCGTACTCGATAAGACCCCGTTCTACGCCGAAATGGGTGGACAGGTAGGCGACCGCGGCGTCATCTGCAGCGAGTACGAAACCATCGACATCATCGACACCCGGCGCGAGAACAACCTGCCCATCCACATCGCCAAGAAGCTACCCGCCCACCCCGAAGCCAACTTCATGGCTTGCGTCGACACGGATTTGCGCCGTGCCTGCGAGGCCAATCACACGGCAACCCACTTGCTCGACCAAGCATTGCGCGAGGTTCTCGGCACACACGTCGAGCAAAAAGGTTCGCTCGTAACCCCCGAGTCGCTCCGCTTCGACTTCTCGCACTTCCAGAAGGTCACCCCCGAGGAACTGCGCCAGGTGGAACGCATCGTCAACGCCCGGATCCGCGAGAATATCCCCTTGCAGGACCACCGCGACGTGCCCATCGAGAAAGCTAAAGAACTGGGCGCCATCGCCCTGTTCGGCGAGAAGTACGGCGACCGTGTACGTGTCGTACAATTCGGCCAAAGCGTTGAGTTCTGCGGAGGATGCCATGCCCGCTCTACGGGATGCCTCGGCTTCATCCGCATCCTGTCCGAAAGCTCGGTGGCAGCCGGTGTGCGCCGCATCGAGGCCGTCACGGGAAAAGCGGCCGAAGAACTCTTCTACATGCAGGAAGACCTTCTGAACAACCTCAAGGCTCTTTTCAACAACGCCAAAGACCTGAAAGCCGTCATACAGAAAACGATTGAAGAGAACGACGGACTGAAGAAAAAAGTCGGCGACTTTGTCAAGGAACAGCTTACGGCCATCAAAGACAAGTTGCTCCAATCGGCCAAGGAGCGCAACGGAGTGAAAATCGTCAAAGCCATACTCCCCCTCCAGGCCGAGCAGGCCAAAGACCTCGCGTTCATGCTGGCCGCCGCGGCACCTTCCGACATGTTGTGTGTCATCGGAAGTACCAAAGAGAAGCCCATGCTGACCGTATCCATCAGCAAGAACCTCATCGAGGCTCACGGACTGAACGCCGGACAACTGGTACGCGAAGCCGCCAAACTGATTCAGGGCGGCGGAGGCGGTGCGGCACACTTTGCTACCGCGGGTGGCAAAAATCCCGACGGGCTCAGCATTGCCGTAGACAAGGTCATCGAACTGTCCGAACTCTAAGAAGTTCCCCGTTCCGACATATACCCGTTACAAAAATCGCCGCGCTATTTCGAAATAGCGCGGCGATTTTTGTAATTGCAGGCCTCCCCGTTTACGGAAGCACGAACTTCAGGTCCGCCCAGTTGTTCTGCTCGTTGAAATGAACAAAGGCCAGGCCCAGTTTCTCGGCACAGACACGCAGGACGGGAATATCCTCTACATAAAAACCGCTCATATAGATTTCGGCGCCCGGCTTCATCACTTCCACATAGCTGCCCATATCCTGCAACAGGATATTGCGGTTGATGTTGGCTATGACCACGTCGAACGGACCCTTGCCCTTCAGCGACGAAGCATCGCCCAGTTCCACGTCGATACCCGTCATCCGGTTCAGTTCGATGTTCTCCAGCGAGTTGCGCACGCACCATTCGTCGTTATCCACAGCCAGACACGAGGCCGCACCGCGCATCCGGGCCAATATGGCCAGTATCGACGTGCCGCATCCCATGTCGAGAATCGTTTTTCCGGCCACGTCGTTGTCGAGCAGCTCGCCGATAATGAGGCTGGTAGTGGCATGATGGCCCGTTCCGAAAGACATGCGGGGGTCAATTACGATGTCGTACTCGGCCTTCGGAACGTCCTTGTGGAACGTGCAATGGATGGCGCAACGCCCTTTCACCACCAAGGGCTGAAAGAAGTTCTTCTCCCATTCCTCGTTCCAGTCGCGGTCCTCCGCCTCGCGGCAATCGTAACCGAACGTCACGCCCTCCAGAGGAAAAGCCTCCAGCGCCCCGTTCAACGCACCTTCGTCGTAAAGGTCCTTACGTACATAGGCCATCAGTTCTCCGCCTTCGCCCGGCACAAAACTGTCGAAACCGGCATCGCCCAAAACGGCGGCCAGCACATCATTCACGGCCTCGGAAGGCGAAGAGGCCCGAAATGTAAATTCAAGATATTTCATACAAATAAAAAATTCCGTACTTCTGTTTCTCCACATTATTAATATAAGAGGGCACCGAACCCCCGTTTACCAAAAACGGTTCTGCTCCTTGTCGTAAGCAAAACCTACGGCCGACAGTTCACGTTCCAGTTCGGAACGATTTACCTGCAGGTCGTCGCACAAAGCATCGAGCGACGCGTACGAATCGCGCAGCTTCATGTTCACTACACTGTAAAGCATCATCGGATCTTTAGGCAATTCCATCTTACTTGCTGTTTTATTCTGTTCATACATCCTTTCAATCGGGTACAAAGGTACAAAATGCCTCCGTACCTCGTCCCTCGGAACGCATAAAAGCATCCCGAATCAGCATAAACCGCTCCGTGCCGCCCGTCAGATACGCGTAGCCAACCGCTTCGCCATGCTCTTCACATATTCGCGGGGAGTCTTGCCTATAACCTGCTTGAACTGGCGGTTGAAGTGCGATATGGTGCGGTATCCGCAGTTATAGGCCACCTGATTGACACTGATGTTGCGGTTCATAAGGAGCTTGGCCGCATACGAAATACGCAGTTCCGTCAGATATTCGAACAATGTTTTTCCCGTAAAACGCTTGAAGTGGCGGCAAAGCGCCGACTCCGTCATGCCTACGTGCGCAGCCAGTTTACTCAACGACACATCTTTCTGATAATTCTGGTTGATGTATTCGTACGAACGCAGCACATAGGCGTCGCAATTCTCCAGGTCGAGGTTCTGATAATAGTCCGACGTCAGACTGAAACACTTGCTCTGCGTAGCCAGCCGGTAGAGAAGACTGTAAAGCCCCATCCATTTCATGTATCCCGTAGCCGAAACCAGTTGCCGGAAGTCCTCCTTCAGTTCCTCGCATTCCTGTCCGTAAAAAATAAGGCCGCGCTGCGAGTCGTCGAGTATGCGGAACACCTCGTCCAGCTCGGGAATGCCGCGCATGTCGGCCGGAAATATATTGGTACCGAACTGTGTATAAACGGAGTGGGACACCAGTTGCGTGTCAGGTTCGTAGTACGGATCGGAACTGAGCCACAG
>CATXZX010000185.1 GCA_958404085.1 uncultured Prevotellaceae bacterium
AATGTGACTCCGGAAATAAGCGTCAATGTTTCAAATGAAACGGGCGGAATTTACGATGCTGCAAGCGGCGCCTATATGACAGAAGAAGGCGCAATCCGCAATGACAATGACTGTCTTCAGATAAGCAGCCCTTCCGTTATGACTCCGGCGCCCGAGGCCGAACGATGCGAGGCCACAGGGGAAAATGGACTGACGGTGCATTTTCTGGATGTAGGACAGGCAGACTGCACGCTGGTACAGTGCGATGGGCATTCCGTGCTTATAGACGCAGGGTCGTGGGATAGCTATCCGATGGTATTCGAATACCTACGGGGCTTGGTATAACATCGCTCGATTATGTGATAGCTACGCACCCGCACGCAGACCACATAGGCGGGATGTCCAATATTATACGCGACTTTGATGTAAAGCAATTTCTGCTTCCAGATATAGAAGGCAAGAATGCGTCCTATGAACAAATGCGAAAGGCGTTGAATGGAAGGGGAACCGCCACAACTTTTGCAGCGGCAGGATTGTCGTACTCGATGGGTAAGGGGAAGTTAAAAATATTAGGCCCATTATCGGTGCCGGCTCACGGAACAGATGTGGATGATACCGCGATAAACAACTGTTCCGTGGTTGTCAGAATAGATTACGATAATATATCTGTGCTGTTCATGGGCGATGCACAAGAGGAGGAAGAACTGGGGCTGCTTAAAAGAGACGCGAAATCACTGTCTGCAGATGTACTCAAGGTCGGGCATCACGGCGCCAGCAATTCTACCAATCCACTTTTCTGTGCAAAGGTCGCACCTAAGTATGCCGTTATCTCTTGTGGAGCTGACAACCAATATGGACACCCTCATAAGGAGACCATTATGACTTTATTGATATGCGGGGCTAAAGCATACAGGACGGATAAGAACGGCACAATCGTTTTGGAATATAACGGAGGAAATTTCGAATGGAGTGTGGAAAGGTAAATCAGGCGCGGCGATATATGTGCATGACTGTCGTTATGGCAATCATCATAACGGGAATAACGATATCCGGGATGATGGCGTATGCAACGAACGAAATTAACAACGATGAGGATTCCGTGGCACTAATAGAGATTCCGACCGCGTCACCGGCGATGGGGACAACTCCAGCTCCCTCTATTGGTCCGGCAGCGAGTTCAGAGCCTGACGCTATAATTGCGCCTCAGCCGTCCTCTGGCTCTGATACAAAGGCGAAAACGCAACCGTCTCCGAGCGAAAAAGCAAAACCCACCGCATCTCCAACGCCTGTGCCAGAAGAAGACGAGACAGCGGAAGATGATGGGGACGATATAGCTCCAAGAGCTACGGCCAGACCGAAAAAGCCGGATAAGTTTGAACTGACTTCAACAGTAAAGAAGGAAGACTTTGCAAATATTCCCGGCAAGACCAATATAGGGTTGTGTGTTTATGCATATAAGGCTGTGGAGAACAAATGGGGATATGCGAGGGGGACGGTAGGCGAAACGCTAACCGAGAGCCTATTGAGTTTGCTGGCTAAGAAGAATCCTGTGTACTATACTCCAGAGAAGGTAGAGACAAGCCGCCGCTGGCTGGGGCATCAGGTTGCAGATTGTTCCGGCCTCATACGAGGGTATCTGTATGAAAAAGAGAGAGGATATTCTGTATCCTGGCGCGAATTTGGATATGTCCGCTTTCTAAATTCTGATGCCTACGCGCTGAATAGCAGCAAGACGGAGACAAACGTCATGGACGCAATGCCCGACTTACCCGGTATAATACTGCATAGGTCGGGGCATGTGGGAATATATGTAGGCAACAATATGGTAATCCAAGCGCAATCGGCAAAGCAGGGCGTGACGCTTTCTGAGTTTAAAGCAAAGGATTGGTGGACATGGGCATATGTACCCTGTATCGAATATATCACTGAGGGTGTATACAATGTAGGCACACACATGATAAGCATAGGCGACTCTGATGACGGCTGGGTAACAAAAGACGATGGGAATCTGTATTTTTACGACGAAGACGGGAATCCCTGCACAGGTATCAGAGGAATAGGACTGAAAGAATATTATTTTGACACTCTTGGCGTCTGTGTAGGCGAAATAGACGACAAGGGGATTATAACAGTAAATGAACGCAAATATGTATATGCTAATGATGACCCGCTTAGAGGATGGCAGACCTACAACGGTTCACTGCATTATTTTGACATTGACGATGGGCACATGTACTTCGGCGGAGCATATGAGATAGATGGAAAATCCTATCTTTTCGATAACGATGGCGCCATAATTACACTAAAAGGATACGTGTATCTCAATAAGACGATATATTATAGCGACGAAGAAGGACATCCCGTAAAAGGCTATGTAAACGGTATATTATATGGAGAGGACTATACGCCATACCAGGGTTTCTTAGATAATGGCGGGCTCAAGTACTACTACGAAGACGGCGTACCGCTTAATGACGGCTTCCTGTGCGTTGATGGAGCATGGTACTACGCGCAGAGTGATGGAACTTTGAAAGTAGGTGTTTTCGAGCACGGGAATCGAAATTACATCTTTGACGATGACGGACAGCTTTTATGTGCTGGGGGAACATAAAAATATGAATGAAAAAAGATTTTTGCGGCGTGTTTCCGGCGCCTGCGTCTGCTTAATCCTGTTAAGCGTGGTATACGTGGTATGTGACAATATAAGAAACGAAGCAAGGCAAGGAACGGAAGATGCTTCACGGCAGAAGGCGTGTGTCGTGACCGGCCCGATTCTCGCTTTTGCGGAAGACTCAGAAAGGCTAAGCGACGTCAATGCGGCTGCCGTAACTTCCAGCGCATCGGAAACCGTGTACCTCATAGAATCGGTCAACCTTGGGACAGACATTATTCGACCTCTTTCCGGTTATGAGGATGCCACGTCAAGATTTTTAAACCCATACATGGATTACTCCACGGCTATAGGCGATGGCAAGCATGCCGAGAGCTACGAGTACACCATAATCAACGAAGACATGTGGGTGCAGGGAGCAAGGATTGATATTCGCAGAGCGCCGGATAATGCTCTCGATGCATATACACATGCAAAGAACGGAACGAAGGTAGTCTGTATGACCGTGGCCGCAGAAGGCTGGGCGCAAATCCGGCTTGAGAACGGGGATACGGGATATGTAGATGTAACAAAACTCACCAAGGAAAAACCTGTTGCCGTAAAGGATGGGGCGCCAGAGGGAGCAGTTTCAAGCAACCAGAAGACAGATGCCCAGAAATTACCGGAACAAAAAACATCTTCTTCAGAAGAACAGGTTTCGGGAGCAACGCCGAGACTCACTGTCAATGGTGGCACCGACAACAACGGATACCTGTACTTCGGGGTAGTAAACGGAATTGAGGTGTACTCGGATAACTCTGTTACGGATAAGATTCTCAATAGTTATGTTTCATCAATCAAACGACTGGATGCGAGACTGGCCCGGGCTAATGTCCGCTGTATAATCATAACGACAAAGAATCTTAAGGAGGTCATACCTGGCTTGGCGAGGTACGATACAAGGATATTGGGTGTTACGGACGCCGCTTCTGGCCGTATTTACGTCAACGGTAATATATATAATTCCGCTACGATATGCCATGAGATGATACATGTGTGGGACTACAGGAACATGGGGAACATATCTGGAAATCCCGAGTTTGGCGCAATATATGCAGCTGAAAAACACGCCGTTGCGGTGTCGAAGGGGAACGACCAGCTGCCAAGAGAATTTTTGGCTTCGTCGGCGGAGATATTCTTCTCAAACCCCTCTCATTTAAGGAGTATCGCGCCGATGGTGTATGCATTTCTGGCACAGTATTTCGGTTGATTGGCGTCAACCACAAAAGAAAGGAAGGTAGCTGCTCATCCCCATAGTTAAAGCATGGGGTATCCGCAGCGAATTTTCGATGAAGAACGAAAATCGGATTATAATCAATATAATCAATAACGAGGCCAGCATATACGCCGCGTATAATGAGGAGTTCGTGCAGAAAATAAAGAGGCACATAGGAGGCGCCAGGTGGGACGCCTTGGCACGAGCATGGATAGTTCCGATATACGCCGTAGACCGCGTCAGAGCCATAATGAAAGAGGTCTTTGGTATAGATGACTCCATCCCAGAAGAAAGAGAGCTGCGAACGGTGAAATGCACCTTTCACGATGGGGTGGAAAAAGTGCGCGGAGCGGTCATACTCTACGGGAAATGTATAGCTCGCGCTACTGGTCGCGATTCGGATGCATATCCGGGAGATGACGTTGTCATTGAGTCCGGAGACATAATGTCAGGCGGCAGTGCAAGGTTCTGGAAGTCTATCGTTATGCCGGGCACTGTTGCTATTCTAAAGAACGTCCCGTACTGTTTGTTGGAACAAAACAGCAGTCCTCGTGGCATTGCCATAGAAATCCTTGAAGATGGAGAAGGGGAAGAATGAGCATCAAATCAGCAGAGCGATTCCTTCGCCACAGCCGCACGCGCCAGCTCTCCGCCATGTTGGAACGATACATCGACCCGCACGGCGACCCCCGCATATACTGGGCGAAAGAAGTCACGTTCGATTATTCAACTAATCACAAGATTCGTGTGGACTATATGCGCTTCAAGCCACTCAATAATACGACCTCTGGTATCGAAAAGGGGGACTTCTACGCCTACGAAATCAAGTCCTCCGTAGAGGATTTCAAGTCGCTAAATGGGCATAACTTCATAGCGGACTACAACTACTACGTGATGCCCACAGATATCTACGAGGCTGTGAAGGATGCCGTGCCATACGGCGTTGGCGTGCTGTGCCCGGACGGCGAGCAGCTTAGGTCCGTGAAAAAGGCCGTGCGAAGGGACCGGGCCAGACCGGTCAGCGAGATGCTGCTCATGCTGTGGCGCAGCTCACGTCGGGAAATCATTGCAAGGAGAAAAAATCGCGACCAA
>CATXZX010000186.1 GCA_958404085.1 uncultured Prevotellaceae bacterium
TCAATTGGCTCTCACCTTTGAACAGGCAATACTTACGAATGAACGCATCAAAGCACACGTCAATTAGCGAGCTGCCCTTTCGTTGCATACGCTCGGCGCCATTAGTCTCGTAACCTTTGAAAGCAAAATTCGTCACTTGACATACTCCGTTTCTCTTTTCGAAGGTCAGACTCTTCGACACCTCTTTTTCTCCATTATGCTCAAAAAACATTGAAACAGACATGGTGTCGGCTTCATCTTCGTCCAATTCCGACTTGCGCATTTCTGATATGAGCGAAGGGTCTTTCGTCTCATGAGCTGTGTCAAGCAACCACTCCAACGCCTCAAAGAATGTGGTCTTACCATCACCATTGCCACCAATAATCAGAGTCAGTCCCTTTGAAAACTCAAAGGTATTCTCCTTGTAGTAACTGCGGAAATTATTTATTGTTACGCTCTTGATTATCATATATTATTCTTTAGATAGGTTGTTACCATATTATATATTTCCCGTGGGCTGCTCTCCTCATTTACCTCGTTGATAATCCTTGCCACAGTATTCACCACAAGGTTATCAGACACAAGAGCCTCGTCCAAGCTTTGATAGTCAGCGGGATTGTACTCGCCAAACTCTATCAGTTTCTCGTCGGTCAAAACAGCCTGCAAGATTCTGTTGCTGTTATTGTTGTAATGTGCCATCGTTAAAACAATGATAAGTTATAGTAATTCATTATATCCTCCAATTCGTTGATAGTGTCGTCGCTGTTTTCCGAAAGCAACGAGAAATTCCTGACTCGACGTAATTCCGTTGCCATTAGACTACGTTCCATAGCATATGAGCCTTCACCGATATTAACTTCTGGTGCCACCACCAAATCATGTATCACAGCCATGTGCTTGTCGGGATGTTTTCGCAAAATTCTTCCTCGACGCTGTATAAACTGTCGGGGATTACCTGTGCTTGCGCAGAAAATGGCAAGTTCACTCCGCGGAACATCAACGCCTTCATCCAAACATTTCATCGAGGTCAGAACCTCTATATTACCGTCGGCAAATCCCTTCAGCAATTCTTCACGTTCTTTAATGCCAGATGTAAACTTACGTACTGTGACTTTGCTGTCAATGCCACTCACTACAGCGGTATATTCATTGATGAGCTTTTCGGAATAGTCATCGTCTTGTAACTGGTCTGTATCATCGTAAACGTCTGCATCTGCCGTATCTGGTTTCAATCCCTCCGGGACATAGACCAGCGTATATTTCAAGTTACCTTTTTCTTGGAAACGCTGTTCAAGTATATTCCGGAACACCTCCAATTTGTTCTCTGCCTTATGAATAATCCGCTTGCGTTTCAGTAGCAGTGCGGTCAGAATCTCATTGCTATCCGCAAAATGGTTGTTGTTGAAGAATTTAGCCAATTGTACCGATATTCTCATGTATTCTTCCATTTCCGACATCGTCAGACGCACGACATGCGGATAATAATAATATCGGCACAAAACACCCTTGTCTATGGCCTCCTGCATCGAATACTCGTAAGTAAAGCCATTTTCTGCGCCAAAGAAATGATAAAGCGTCTGGTTCGCTTCTTCTTCAAACTGGCGTTCGGGAGTAGCCGACAAACCTATGCGCCGCAAATAAGGGATGCCATCCAAGATGTTCAACATCCGGCGTGAGCCCATATTGTGGGCTTCGTCGGCAATCAGCAGCAACTTTGTCTTCGGGAACACAGACAACGACTTGAAGACCTTGTCTTTGATAAACGAGGCGTATGTGGAAATGATTATGTATGATAGATTGTTGTCACTCCCTTTCAATCGTTCGCTTAATGTAATCGTTTCTATCTGCTCCGCCCATTTGGAGTTCTTGGAACAAACCCGTATGACGTTCCTGAAATTGAATTTCTTGCACTCCTCTTCCCATTGGCCAACAAGCGTAATCGTAGGCACAAGGATTATAGCTTTGTAATAGCCGCACCGCTTATATATTTCAAGTAAACAGTTGAGCGACGTGATGGTTTTGCCTGTACCTGTTGCCATTGCAAACAGCCCCTTTTGCTTGTTTGCTTTCCAGTTCTCAAACGCAAGGTGCTGGTATTCGCGAGGTCCTTGCGAGTAGGGAAACCGAGGTGCAGCTTCCTTTCCCCTTTGTATCTCATTTTGATGGATTCGCTCGATAATGCTTTTCACCTTATTCTTGGCTCGACCGAGGAACGCGGTCACAGTTTTAGGCAAGTCATTCTCCAATCGGTCATTGATGAGTTGTGCTTCGTCTGCCAGCAGTTCTTGTATATCTTTGTTTTTGTAGGTGTCAGTAATATGTGTGCGGATATGGTCTGTATCAAGATAAGTCACGCTCTCGTCGTTACCAAAGAAAGTGCGTTCGAAATCGTCCACAACATCTTTAATGCGACACACATCGCTTTGCCCGTCCCAATCGCAGAAAGCAGTGATGCTCTCGATGTTGGCAATAAGTGCCGTCTTCGAGAAGTTGCATGAGCCATCGAATGCCACACGGTTTAGTCCATCGAAGAACACGCCGCACTTGGAATGGGCTATGCCCTCTCCAGCTTTTGGTACAACCACTTTTATCTCAATGCGGTTATGACGAATCAGCCAAGCAAGGCATTCGAAGAAATGCTGGTTGCGCTTAGACAACGTGTCGCTCATACCACCCAAATCTTGCAGGTTGAAGTAATCCACATCGTCGCACGAGTCTGCTACAATTATCGCACGCTTATCCTCGGTAGATAAAATATCGTTGATAATCATGCGCATCTTTCCTCCATTATAAAGAAACGCAGCGAAACCGTCTGCCAGTACATTGATGGCCGATGAGGAAAAGAAGCCCAGCTTCAGATCAAATTGCGTGGAATTACACAAAGCTTCGGAGAAGAAGCCCAAAGGCTCCCATTCTGTCCGCGACTTGAATCGTCGGCTATTTGGCCATATCACATCAGATTTCAGCATAGGACATACCTTATTATATATTATATAAAGCAGTTGGCGCAATTGATTTCATCATCAAACAAGTCCACCAGAAGCTTACTTTTGCTCTTTGCCTTCGCTTCTTCTTGTTTTTTTATCTGGTCAAGCTTGATTTGCCGCACACGCTCCGGACGTATCAGTTCGCTCAAAGGCTCGCCTTGAATCCACGTATATCCGTCTTTTTCGTACTCCATTGCCTTTTTGAAAAGGTCGGGATGCTGCTCGTAGAGCCAAATCCATTCTATCTTCTGCTGGAAGAAGCAGAAATAACATCCAGAGCGGCTACGGCAATACTGTCCTTTCTTTCCATCCACCTCAAAGTCGATAAGGTTGTAATATGCTGGTATGCCTACGCCGCTATCTTCAAGGATGCGAAAGATTTCTTCTCTCACCAAAACCTCGTCATTGTCAATCAATGGGAAATAGTCCAACTTTCCCACAGGGTAATCTGTGTATTGCTTCAGAAAACTGAATACGGCGTGATTAAAGGTGATTACATCAGCATCAAGTAGCATATTCAATTTCTTTGAGTAGTAGAAGTGCTTGGTAAGCTTTGAAGTGAGAGCCGCTTCAACTGTTTGATAGGTCTCATCGTCTGCAACGTTGCGATAGCATTCTGCAAAATTCTCAATGTTCTTATCATGCAGCACCTCGTGAATAACATCCATACTCCAGATATTCTTGCGGAACGGGAATATGGCTTGTATATTTGGCTTTGTCGATACATAGCCTTCACGGTCTTCATCTCCGCGGATACCCACGTATGAAACAGTTGGGGTGTCGCCAACAAATTTCTCAAACTCAGCCAGTTTCATTTTCTGCGTACACCATCTTGCTTGTACCGATGGCAGATAGCCACCGCTTACCTTCAGAAAGTGGTCAAAAGGAGTAGGTTCAGGACTTCCTTCTGCCGCAATTAAGGTCGTTATGTGTCCTAAGTAAGAGCGCAACCGGTCAATGAACTGAATGGTTTCATCCAACTCACATTTGGTGTCGCTGCTATAATACTCAATATGAAGATTGGGGTATTTATCTTTTAGGTAGATGGCAAGAGCAGCACTGTCTTTTCCACCAGATATACCTAACACGTGTCTTACTTCACTCATTTCAATTTCTTTTTAAGGATTGCTATCAGTGCAGCAACGTCAAGCGAGTTGTCACCACTCAAAATAGACTCCAGTTTGTTTTCAAGGCTGTTGACCTCTTGACGCATCGCTTCGGAAAGAATGACTTGCGTAGTTACAGCCTTACTCTTATTCTGTGTGATATGCAGTCTTATGACATCCTCACTTGCAGTCTTGTGCATCTCCACATAGTCATCCAGTTGAAACAGCATATCTTTCAATGTAGCCAGCAGGAACGATTTATCTGTGTCGCGAATTTCTGTCAAAGGCTTGTTGAGGGCGACGTATGACACCGCTTCAATCCATGTGGTCTTGTCATCATAGTTGCCAACAAGCCGGGCTTGAAAATTACGCATATTTACAGGCATCAATTCCGTCTTAACCGACTTATATCGTTCTGCTATCAGATGATGATAGTCAGAGAAACCGACTTCTTCAAGTCGCAGTATTTTAAGCAAATATTGCTCGATATTGCCAACCAATTCAGAGTAGCAGTTGCGGAGTTCGCGGATAGCCTCTTGTATAACAGCAACAAAGCTCTCAATGGCTTCTGGGTTTTGGCTAAGTGTAATTTCTTTAAAGCCCAACTCATCCGGCAACACCTCAAAGAATGTTTTCTCTGGGTCGGTCGCCTTTGCTATGACATCGCGGAACTTACGAGCATTGGGCGAAATATCCTTCGTACGTCGAGCATAGCTATTCAACTTCTTATAGAAGGTGAGGAACGGACGAATCGTTTCGATAAACGATTGAGTCGAGAGTTCTGAGCTGCCCATATTGATAGCCTCTCTATATTTGTCGAAAAATGTACGGCGAACACCGTCAACAGCAAAGGCCTTAATGA
>CATXZX010000187.1 GCA_958404085.1 uncultured Prevotellaceae bacterium
GGGCTGCCAGCGCATCGCCTTGTCGACATTTACTTCGTACGTATCGCACAGGCTGAGTTTTCCGGGCAGTTCCATCGGCGTTTCCCGACGGGAAGCCAGGCGTCCCATCCCCCATTGCTCCACCTCCCGGGAAAGCGGCTGGAGCGTCAGTACCGACAGGTTGCCCAGCGGTTTGGCCTGATCGGCCGATACCGTGGTTTTGTGTTCCTTCGGCGCATTCCAGGCCGGCATCGGAATTTCTATTCCGTCTGACGAGAGGATTACATCCAATGCGGTCCGGTCTTGCGACGGGACACCCGATACCGACGATGGGAAACAAACGGACTCTTTTCCGGCCGTTCCTTTCCACACGATGCACCAGTCTTTGACATTTGCCAGCCCGCGCACATTCTCGGGCAGGTTATTGGGGTAAACGGCAGCTACTTGGGCATCCAGTCCGGCAGCCCGAAGCAATGCGACCGCCATAGCTGCGCGTTCCGTACGCGTGGCATACACACTGCTATAAACATCCTCCGGCAAACGGGGACGCACATAACCGGCCAATACATCGGACACGCCGCAAGCGGACAGGCCCTCAACCAGGAAACGGTTCACGGCCTTTACTTTTTCCTCATCCGTCTGCGACGAACGGGTCAGCGAATCGGCCAGATGGCGAAGTACCGGAGATGGCTGAACACCAAAACGCTCCCGCAAAATACCGGCCATCTGCCCCGGACGGGCACTACAGACAGCAAAAGTCACATTGCTGCGGTTATCGCTCAAACCCAAAGGTTCGCGCGAAAGAGCCGGAAGATTCCGGAACTCCCACTCGACGGTATTTCCCTTACGCGTCTGACGTCCGTACTTGCGGGGCTGATTGACAAAGACACTCAGGTTTTCCGCACCTCCGGGCATCTCGACCGTCAGACGACTGAGTTCCACGGGAGAAGTTTCCTGCAAAACACCCGCAGCCTCCATAAAAGGCATATAACCGCTCTTGGTATGAATCGTATAATCCAGGTATATCGTCGCACCGAGTTCCAAACCGGTATGAACGACCACCATTTCGCGCAAACCGTTGAAGGCCGGCGCATTGGCTGCAGCCGAAGGCAATACTTCCACAAAGGCATTCTCGGGAGAACGCACAATGTTTCCGTCGGCCTGTCTGGTGTACGATTCGTTAATCGTCAGCGTCTGAAAAGTAGGGTTGTAAGTTATAAAAGTTTCGCCGTACGTTCCGTTCATCGCCGTGTGAGTAAACAAAGTAAGCTCCTTGCGGAGGCGGAAGTCCATCGAGCCGTCGGAATTCCACGTGTAACGACGTTCCATCAGGCGGAAACGAGCCTCGTCGGCCGACACCGGCAGGACAAAAAGGAACAAAAGAAACCCTATCGCACTTATAAATTGTTTTTTGAGTAGCATTATCGTATTTTTTAAGGTTCAAGAATCAAATAACCGGCATATTCTTTGTGCGCATTCAACGCTGCGCGCACTCCGGGCCAATCTGCTGCTTCGTACACCCGCTTTTTCAGTGAAAGACGCTGATGTAAGATCAAATCGGAGCCAACTTGTTTCAACGAGCCCTCAAAATCGGCAGCTCCGCTCTGCTCCGAGTGCTTACGTTCGCCTTCCTTCCAGACATAACCGCCGGGCAAATGTATCGTCTCGTCCAGTTCGACCAAACGCGAACAGGCATCTTTGAATCCATAACGGCGTTCCGGCAAATCAGCCAGCCGCAAGTAGCTTTTCACGCGGTTGTACAGATTATTCATGACGAGAGGTTTTACCAACAGACGCTTTCCTGCTTTCAACGCATACTCAGGTATTTCATACGTAAACGTCAGGCAAATAGGAGCAGCCTGGTAGTCCTTCGGATTACGGCCGTAATCTACTTTCTTCAGACGGGCTTTCGGCGAAACGGCAAGCAGTTCGGCCTCCAGCGAGCGTTCCCAATCGCTACGCCACCCCGTAGTAAACAGCCGGCGGATGGCCAAATCGCTCTGCCCTTCGGCACTCAGGACGAAACGACCGTGCAGCGTACCGTCCGCATCGAGACGATTTTCGGCCTTCAGACGAACATAATGGTTCTCGGGTGCCGAGACAGGCGTTATACAAAGGTCCGAACCTTCGGGCACACCGGGCAAATAATTTTGTTGCTGCTCCGCGCTACTCCACAACTCGCGGCTGAAAGGAACCCACGTGGGGTCGAGCGGCATATACGTTCCGTTCTGCAACTTTACCACGGCCACACAATGGTTGAAGTGGTCTGCCGGAATCGATTCGACACGGCTTCCGGCCATCGTCATGGCCGGATAGGCCTCAAAACCAGCCATCCGTAAAAAAGAAATCAGCGTTCCGGCTATGTCCTTGCACACTCCCGCGCGGTCCGTATAGTTCATTTTCAGATTATGAAGCGTAAATCCCTCTCCTTTGCCCATGGTGAGGCCCGCATAACGGATGTTGTCAGCCACCCAGTGCGTCAGCACGGCTATTTTCTCCATCTCGGTTTTCTTTCCGCGCACCAGTTCGTCCACTTTCTTGCGGGCTTCGGGCAACGGGGCGAAACTTCCGTAATCTTCGTTCACCTTGTTAAACCAAAGAGATTTGTCTTTCCACTCCGGCGTTGTAGACATCATCAGTTTCGGCGCCACGTCGTAGAGGTCGACCATGTTCGGCTCACCGCTGAACGGCACGGCGCGGTCTACGATGAACGTGTAAATACGCCGTCCGTCGGCCCGTCGTACGGAACTGCGGCATGCCCCCTGATAGAACTGGTACTGCACGTCCTTTTCTGCAGGGAACGAAACCTGATAAACCTTACGTACCGTAGGTTCGGAAACCCAGAAGGGAACAATATCATAGAAATGTCCGCGCATGGGAGGGACAAAACGCTCATCACCACCCAGCAAAGCATACGTGAAGCCCTTCTTTTCGATACGATAACTGACCGTATCGCCCGGATTCAGGCGCCCCAGTCCGATCATAATCTGCCGGGCACCCCAATAAATGGCCCGGGCCGGCGCTGCATAATCGCATGCGGCCGAAACATCCAGGCGCTCCGTTTTTCCCGATGCACGGTGAATTTCCACATCCGTAAAACGGGCAAAAGCCGTCAGCGGATCATAATCATATTTCAGGACACGATTGGCAACAGCCGCAGCCGGAGACTGTATCCGGAAACTACGACACACCGAAAATGTACCCGAACCGTTCGACTCAACGGTCACGTACGTACTGTCGAGCAACGTCACACAACGAGCTTCGGCAAAGATTTTCTCCACCGGGTCCGTCTGTGCCTGCACGACAACTTGCCCGAGCAACGAAAGGCTCAGGCATACCCCAATTTTATTCATATTTGTGTTTTTGATTCGTAAACCCCAAAATTACATCTTTCGACCGAAACAACAAAACGGGAGTACATTCTTTTATGAAGCCTCCCGTTTTTTCCGTCCCGAAACGCGCCTTTTCTATTTCAGGCGACGTTCCGGATAAATATCGTTCCACCACTCGGGCGAATCCTGCAACCAGCGTGCAAACCAGGCCATAATGCTATTGTGCCAAAGTACGCGCTTGGGATAATCGCTGATGAAATGGTTTTCGCCCTCTACCTCGATGAATTCCACCGTCTTGCCCAGAACCTTCAGCGCATTATAAAGCTGAATGCTCTCGCCGATAGGCACATTGGTGTCCGCCGTTCCATGCAACAGCAACAACGGCGTATTGATTTTGTCGGCATTGAACAGCGAACCTTGCTTCGTAAACAGTTCCGGAGCATTCCACGGATAGCTCTGTGCAGCAGCCACGGCGTTATATCCCACACCCCAGTAACCTTCGCCCCAGTAACTGGTCACATTGCTGATACCGGCATGAGAGGCGGCTGCGGCAAAAAGGTTGGTCTGAGTCTGCAAATACTGCGTCATAAACCCTCCGTATGAAGCTCCGAGACACCCGATACGCGTAGAATCCACATAAGAATGAGCGCGACAGAAATGGCGCGTACCTTCTATAATGTCATCTGCCGTGCGCTGTCCCCAGGCATTGACGTGACGGGCCGAAAATTCCTGTCCGAAACCGATAGTTCCGCTCGGATTCACCACATAAACCACATAATTGCGCGAAGCAAAAAGTTGTGCGGCATAGGGCGAACCCATAGAGCGGGTCGTAGGAGTCGTTCCTCCGTAGTAATACACAATCAGCGGATACTTTTTATTGGGATCGAACGCAGGAGGCAGACAGTAGTAACCGCTTATTTCTGTCCCGTCCGATGCCTTGAATGTCCAATCCTTGATTTCGCCCATCTCCATGCCGGCCAGGTTTTCGGCATAAGGGTCGGCTATGAGTTTCGACTTGCCGCTTTTCACGTCATACAGATAGCCGGCCGTACTCGTGCTGGCCGTAGCGCTGGTATAAGCGGCATGAGGTGCGTTGACAGCCAACGAGAAACGGCTGATGCAATCTCCCTCCAGCGGCAGCCGGTCGAACTTACGGCTGCGCGGATTGTAACGGTATATCGGTTCGCGGTCGGCATCGCTTGTCTTGAAGTAGATGCAGCCGTCGTAGCGGTTCCACTGCAGCAGCGATACGGTCGGATTGAAATCGCGGGTAATCGGTTCTATTTTACGCGTGGACAAGTCCATCAGGAATGCCTGCGTATCGTAATTGTTGGCAATGGGATGACGTCCGCAGTTCTTACCGATTCCGCCGAACGACTCGGGACCTCCCGTAAACAACACCTGGCGACCGTCGGGCGAGAACGTCCCCCCTCCGGCAAACGCATCGGAACGAACCAGCGTATCGACCTTCAATGTCTGTAAATCCATCATATAGACCGAAGCTGCACCGAACGGCCATTTATCGGGTGTAGACTCATGCACGCTGAAGAGCATGTAACGTCCGTCTTCGCTGATGTCGGAAAGCGGGGCATGGGTTCCCATCCAGGTAGCACCGG
>CATXZX010000188.1 GCA_958404085.1 uncultured Prevotellaceae bacterium
GCGAACTCTTCGATCGGAAACTCCTGCGCGACGTGAACGGAACCGCACACGGAGATTTTAACATGAAGGACATTCCTTACAGTGGTTTTGACGAAATAAGAGCCTACACACGCGCCATGCTCAACTGGGACGATGCATGCACGTTCTCCCGCGTCCTCCCCATTTTCGACAAACCGCGCAAGCCGGGAGAGTTCGAACAGCTGACAATCAATACACTACCCGAACAATACAAGACAAAGACACAACGAAAAACCCCGGCAAAGCCTAAAGAAAAATGTTCCATGCAGTTCTATCCTGAAGGAGGGGCGCGCCCTCTGGGTGCACCGTGTCGGATAGCCTTCCAGTTATCCGACAAAAAAGGCATGCCTCTCGATGCTCCCTGCAAACTAAAGACCCTAAAAGGAGACCTGCTCGGTGCATTCCGTCCCATCTATGAAGGGCGAGGACGTTTCGAACTGCCGGCCACGCCCGACAGTTGCCTGGTCGAAGTCGACTTAGGCGACGGCCGTCTGCAAACATTTCCGGTTCCCGGAGCCGGAAAAGGACAATGTGCCGTCATGCTAAGACACGACAACAACGAATACATCCAATTCTCCATTCAACCCGGTTCAGACTTTATTCCCCAATCCGTAGGACTCGGCATCGTCAGCCGGGGAATCATTTCATATTTCGACACCCTGCATTTGGACAAAAACGCCATAGACATACAAATTCCCCATGCAAACATCCGTCCGGGCGTAAACCAGATCGTACTCTATACGACAGAGGGAAACATTGTCGGAAACCGGTTGTTTTTCGAGAGAAACACCCCGTCCGACAGCATCCGCATGGAAGTTCTGCAAAGTGCTGCGGCCTACACGCCGGCCAGCCCTATCGGTATAGAACTTTTCCTGAAAGACGATAAGGGGAATCCCGTCCAAGCCACGTTCTCGCTGGCTGTCCGCGACCAGGCAGGCAACATTTGCCAGCCCCAGAGCGACATTTACACAGACCTGCTTTTGACCTCCGATCTGAAGGGATACATCCATCATCCCGAGTTTTATTTCGAAAAAGACGACCGCATGCACCGCGAAGCACTCGACCTGTTGCTCTCCGTACAAGGATGGAGAAGATACGACTGGCTGGAAATGAGCGAAAAGAAGCCCTTCCAGCTCAAGCACCCCATCGAAGAAGGCCTTCTGCTGGACGGTACGGTCATCAAAAAAAACGAGCCCGTATCCGACATTACGCTCAATCTCATGATGTTCACCTTTGCCGGAGCCTCCATGCGCGGCGAATGCCAGAGCGACGAAATGGGCAAATTCGCGTTCATGCCGCAAGATTACATCGGGAATTGGATTGGAAAACTGACCACCAGCGTCAATGGGAAGAAAAAGAATTTCGGCATAAAACTTAACCGAAACTTCACGCCCGAACCTCGTCCGTACTCTCCGTACGAACTAATCATCGAAGAACCTAAAGAAACCTCTCAGCCCATAGAACCGAAAACGTTCATTTGGACCGACACGCTGCCGAAAGGTACATTCATCCGAAATCTGGGTGAAGTAAAGGTAAAAGGCCGGAAATACCGCGGACTCAACGGAAGCCGATACAAATACATGGGAGGCGAAGATGCCGGGAAACGCCATTCGAACATCTATTACGACTTGCGGAACGAAACGGAACGCATACTGAACGACGGAAAAGAAGTTCCGGTGGTATGGGACTGGTTGCGAAAGCGCAACAGCGACTTCGAATACGACACCAATGCTCCCAAGAACCTGAAAGAATACAGTTTCGGCGGACGCCCCGTCATACTGTTTCTGGACAACGAGCTTTTCGACTACACCGATAAAATGGACAATGACCTTATTTTCATCGACGAATTGAAATCTCTTTCCATTTCCGAATACACCGAGACGTACCGCAGTTTTATCACGGATCACGAAAAGCTGGAAAATTTGTCCCAACGTCCACCTGTATGTATTTTCCTGTATAGCGACGAAAACGCCCCCTACCTCCGCCAACAAAAAGGGGCCCGTCCCATTCGTTTGCAGGGTTATGCCCTCCCCCAATCCTACGTGGCACCCAACTACCGGCTTATGGATTTGCCCGAAGAGGGAGATTTCAGACGGACGCTCTACTGGAATCCGGATGTACAGACCGACAAAACAGGTAAAGCCGGGGTCTCATTTTTCGGAAACTCACGCGACGACCTGCATCTGCATATCTCTGCACAAGGCGTCACACAACACGGAAAAATCCTAATCTACGACAAATAAGAATCCGAAAGGCAACGGTCGGGCAACGGCTCGAAAATATTCAGGTTGATTTAGCTGCGACATTACACAAAAAGCATTAATTTTGCTACGAAAATAAATTCTTTCATTCCTATGCAAACGGCAGACAGCATCATCATCATTCCGACATACAACGAAAAAGAGAATATCGAAAAAATAATCCGGGCCGTTTTCGGTTTGCCCCATCCGTTTCACATCCTGATTATAGATGATAACTCGCCTGACGGAACAGCCCCCATCGTCAAAAGGCTGCAACAACAGGAGTTTGCAGAACGTTTGTTTCTCATAGAGCGCAGTGGCAAATTAGGCCTCGGTACGGCATACATAACCGGATTCAAATGGGCCATTAAGCACCGGTACGACTACATCTTCGAAATGGATGCCGACTTCAGCCATAATCCGGACGATTTGCCCCGTCTGTATGACGCATGTTCCAAAGAAAATTACGATGTTGCCATCGGTTCGCGCTACGTAAGCGGTGTCAATGTGGTCAACTGGCCTATGGGACGCGTTCTTATGAGCTACTACGCCTCAAAATACGTCAAGCTGATTACCGGACTACCCATTCACGACACGACGGCAGGCTTTAAATGCTATCGACGTAAGGTTTTGGAAACCATCGACCTGGATTCCATCCGGTTTAAAGGGTATGCATTTCAGATAGAGATGAAGTTTACCGCTTACAAATGCGGGTTCCGAATCAAGGAGGTGCCGGTTATCTTCATCAACCGTCAGTTGGGGACAAGCAAAATGAACAGCAGCATCTTTGGCGAGGCCGTATTCGGTGTCATACGCCTGCGTCTCGACAGTTGGACCAAACATTATCCTAAAGCATAAGCACATGAAACGGATCTGTATTGCCAATGCCACGATAATCAACGAATCACGCACATTTGTAGGCTCGGTCCTAATTGAGAACGACCGTATCGCCCGAATTATAGCCCATGACGGACAGCAACAGTTGCCAATCTGCGACGAGACCATCGACGCTGAGGGGTGTTATCTGCTACCCGGTATCATCGACGACCACGTGCATTTCCGCGAACCGGGCCTGACCCACAAAGCCGATATCGAAAGCGAAAGCCGTGCAGCAGCGGCCGGTGGTGTTACGTCCTATTTCGACATGCCCAACACATCGCCCCAGACAACGACCCTAAAGGCGCTGGAAGAAAAACGGGAAATTGCGGCAAAAAACAGTCTGATAAATTATTCGTTCTTTTTCGGAGCGGCCAACACCAATGCGGAAGAACTTCCCGCACTGGACAAGAAACGAATTTGCGGCGTAAAATTATTCATGGGGTCCTCCACCGGTAACATGCTGGTCAATGAGCAGAACGCCCTGGAGCGTATTTTCAGGACTTCACCACTTCCCATTATGGTACACTGCGAAGATTCGCAGATTATAGACCGTAACATGCGGTACTACCAATCCGTTTACGGATTCGATCCGGACATTCGTTTCCATCCACTGATCCGATCGGCCGAAGCATGCTACCGCTCGACAGCACTGGCTGTCCGTCTGGCAAACGAAAGCGGTGCGAAACTCCACATCGCACACGTATCTACCGCACACGAACTGGAACTTATCCGACCGGAGAACCCACGCATTACAGCCGAAGCATGTATCGCGCACTTACTTTTCTGCGACAAAGACTACGCCACACTGGGAACAAAAATAAAATGCAACCCGTCTGTCAAAACTGAAAAAGACCGCGATGCGCTGCGAAAAGCCCTTACAAACGGGCGGATAGCCGTCATCGGAACCGACCATGCGCCCCACCTGCTTACAGAAAAGGAAGGCGGTGCAGCAACAGCCGTATCCGGAATGCCGATGATTCAGTTTTCGCTTGTATCGGCCCTCGAGTTGGTAGACTCCGGCATTCTGAACATCGAACAACTCGTAAGACTCATGTGCCACAATCCGGCTAAATTGTTCGACATCAGTGAACGTGGCTTTCTGCGCGAAGGGTATAAAGCGGACATGGTCCTGATTCGCCGTAAGCCGTGGACCCTTACGTCCGACATGGTGAAGAGTAAATGTAAATGGAGCCCCCTTGAAGGAAAAACCTTCAACTGGAGAGTAGAACAGACTTTCTGCAACGGAATACGGGTTTACGATGCCCTAAGCGATACGTTCTCCGAACATCTGGCAGGCGAAGAAATATATTTCAACCGATAAAGCGCTCATGAAAAAAGACCTGTCGTACCACATACACAACGTGATACCCTACATCAACTGGGTCTATTTTTTTCACGCATGGGGATTTCCGCCTTTTTGCGCGCAGATAGCCGAAATACACGCATGCCCCGCATGCCGTAGAGGCTGGCTTCAAAATCTACCGGACGCTGATCAGATCAAAGCCGAAGCCGCCATTCCTCTTTTCGACGATGCCATACGGTGTCTCAACGACTTGGATTCCTCACACCATGCGTATGTACGGTTCGCGCTCCTAAAGGCTGTATCACGGGATGAAGACATCATCGTCACGACGGAAGATGAAGGAAAAAAAGTCGTGCTGCCCTTTCTCCGCCAACAGCAGACTCCCCAAAAAGAAGCACCCAACCTGTGCCTCAGCGACTTTATCCGTCCTGAAGGAAGCGGACAATCCGACACTATCGGGCTCTTTGCCGCAACTATTA
>CATXZX010000189.1 GCA_958404085.1 uncultured Prevotellaceae bacterium
GCGCCAGCTTCTTTTCGGACTTCGCAAGGTACTTGTGGTTCGGGTATGAAACGCCGTCGGAGGTGACAGCAAAAGCCTTGACGCCCACGTCGATACCGACTTCCGCGCCGGTGGGCGGCATAGGTTTAATCTCCACATCGGTACAACAGATAGACACGAAATACTTACCGCTGGGGTTTTGGCTGACGGCAGCGGAGAGGATACGTCCCCTGACCGCTTTGCTGATGCGGCATTTTACAAGGCCGAGCTTGGGAAGCTGCACCGCCTTGTCCAGCACCTTGATATTTGTCCCTACGCACTTGCTCTTGTAGCTCTGCCGGTGGTCATGTTTGCTCTTGAATCGGGGATAGCCCGGCTTATCGCCGTGTTTCACACGGCGGAAGAAGTTTTGAAAGGCTGTGTCCAGGTCTTGAAGGGTTGCCTGCAAAGATGTGGAATCCACTTCCTTCAACCACGGCAATTCCCGCTTGAGCATCGTGAGGCTTTTGTCTTGCTGGAACCGCGTGGGAGATGTTCCTGTTTCTCTGTACTGCTCCTGCCTTTGGGCGAGAAAGTGGTTGAACACATACCGGCAGCAACCAAAATTCCGGGATATTTGCGCTCTCTGCACAGCAGTAGGATACAAACGAAACTTGTAGGAATATTCCACTATCTCTCCTCGCTTTCAGACGTTTTTCTGATTCTCTATGTACTGCTTGATGGCCGACAAAGGCGCTCCGTCAACTGTAGACACAAAATAGGAGTTTGTCCACAAAGTTGGCAGCCTTGATTTTAACTGCGGAAATTCAGAACGGAGGGTATGCGATGTAGAACCTTTGATATGTCTTACGGCGCGGTTTATGCCGTATTGTGGGTCAACTTCTATTAGCAAATGCACATGGTCAGGCATGATTTCCATCTCTATGATGTCGATTTTACTTTCCTCGCAGATACTCTCTATTAACGCTTTTAGGCGTACATCGACACCGTTGACCAAGACCTTGCGGCGATATTTTGGACACCAAACCACGTGATATTTGCAGGAGTACACCACCTTTTTGTTGCTTTTATATTCCATAGCAATATTATACCACAAGCGCAAATCTATTGCAATATTTTGGGGAAAACATTGTGCCTATATCCCTTTATCTAAAGGCAGGGGCTTTACGGCACGTTCCAGTAAAAATATGAGGAGGAAGAAAGTATGTCCATAATCAAAAACCGCTATGAGTTCGTATGTTACTTCGACGTCCGGAACGGTAATCCAAACGGGGACCCCGATTCCCTGAACATGCCACGCATTTTCCCTGATACCGGAAACGGCATGATTTCAGACGCATGTATAAAGCGCAAAATACGTGATTATGTAGAGAAAGTACGCAGCGGAGAGTCCGGCTATCGTATATATTTAAAGAGCGGGACAGTTATTGCCGATACAAACAAGGAGGCGTTTACAACGTTGGGTAAGAAGCTGGACAAGAAAGCCGATGAAACGGTGACGGACTGGCTTTGTGAGAACTTTTTTGATATGCGCGCATTTGGCGGCGTCACAGCTACCAGCGACACCAATCCCGGCTGTGTAAGGGGATGCGTTCAGATTCCTTTTGCAGAATCTACACACCCGATTTCGCCCTTGAACGTCACGATTACCCGGTGTTGTGTCACCAATGAGAAGGATAAGGACGATGGCAAGCGTTCCACCTTTGGCAATAAGTATATCGTTCCTTACGCTATGTACAGGTTAGAGGGATTTATAAGCCCATTCGATGCGGAAAAAACGAAGTTCTCAACAGATGATTTGAGTGTGCTGTTTGATGCTCTGCTCAATATGTTTGAGCTTGACCACTCGGCTTCGCGGGGTAAAATGGCAACGCGCAAACTGGTGGTGTTTGAGCATGACACGCCGAAAGGTGAGGTTAGCAGTGAGGAACTGTTCCGGCGGGTGCGCTGCAAGACCAAAAAGCAGCTGAAGCATGAGGAGACTATGGTTTCCGATAGAGTTATTTTGACTGCAGATTTTGCTCCCACCTGCTACGAAGATTGCTGTATTATCTGTGATACTGAAAATGTGCCTGCCAGCGTTAAGATGACAATTTTGAGGTAGGTTTCCAGGGCGAGGCGCCCTGCCCGGAAAGAGTTTAAACGGATATTGTGTTGATATTTTGCGTATGTCTGGAGACGCTGGTCTGCGCCCTTAATCAGTGGAGGGTGCGATAAGCCAACTGCTCGATTGCTGGATGGCCGAACATGAGTACAAAAACTTTACGGAGCATTTGATTCATGTTCGGCCGTTCAGCGCTCGTGTGGGCTGCGGCCACGGAGCCAGGAACCCCCGGCTTTAGCCGTGGGGAGTTTCAGATTAGGGCAGTCACACTCCGCACAGGATGTGAGAGTTGAAATCTTTGTCCGAGCAGTACATGGATATCAAGAGGTATCGTCACGCCCCGCACAGGGTGTGAGAGTTGAAACGCAGGCAGGCATGCGGGTTTGGGATTAGGTTGCCGCAATCCTATTGGCTTTAGGCGGTGGGTGGTTCAAAATCTCCTCTGCAGGATAAAAATGAGGGAGCATCAAGTGAATGAGGATACCCGAGAAGCACTCTGTGTTGCTTTTGCTCTTTTACTGTGCTATACTCATTTTAATAATAGTATTTGTTATTCAGCCATTGACCTTTTCACTATTTTTTTGCAGTACGCGTCTCGCGTATGCTCTGAGTGCTTTTATAAAGCCATAAGCGGGAAAACTCGGTCTTTTATTGCCGGGCAGTTCACATTACAAAACAGTATATATTAAAATAACGCAAGACACAGCCTTTCGGCGGTGTCTTTTTGCGTTCATATAAAAACAGACACACAAAAAAACAAAAAGGAGAAGCAAATATGAAAGATTACACACAAATTGAGTATCTTTATCGCGATGGAAGCAATTACAAGCGCTATATCTCTCGCTATCTCTGTGGCGTGCTAACGGAAGAGGAGCGAGACGAGATTTTCTCGAAGTGTTTGCACAACGATACCCTGTATCAATTTATTCCAAGTCAAGTTGGACTACCGGAAGAACGCTTTGACGATTTCGACCCTCGCGATGATGGGCCTTGGTTCGAGCTGATTTCTATCGACACGGTGGAAAATGAAGACATCATAAGAGTAGCAGAAGACGAAAAGCTTCGACTACTTCCCTTGACCGCACGAGGACTTTTGGAGCGGTTTCGAGCTGTGGAAGTGTGGGATGAGGCTTGCAGCACTATTTACAAATAAATCCGCCGCTATGTGGAAGAACAAAAAACCCGTTAAGGAAAGGAGGCGGCGTCATGGCAAGAAAATCTCCAAGCAAAAACGTATTCGTTCTGACGCTTCCGCTCCAATGTGAGGCATGGCAGCGGGACAGGCTCGATACCATCTTCCAGGTGGGGAACGATATCAAGAATAACCTGATTGCCTATGAGCGCAAGCAATACCAAAATCTCATCTCTCGGAAAGATTGGAGAGCAAACCAGGCAGCATTGTCCGCAGCATACGAGGCAGAGGATGCCGGGCGCATCAAAGCTCTTTGCAAACGCCGGAACGAGATGCTTACCAATGCCGGGTTTGAGCAGTTCCAATTTGAGAAGCAAATCAACAAGTACCGAAAGCACTACCGTGGAAAGAATGGGAAAGGATTCCTTATCCCGGCCCATGTGGCGCAGAAGATTGCCGCTTCTGTGTGGGGCGGTTATCAAAAGCTCCTGTACGGGAGTGGGCAGCAGGTCCGCTTCTCTAAATGGAGTGAGTTCAGCACCATCACTGCGAAGACGAATTCTGCAGGGATTCGATACGCAGATGGTTTCGTTTTCTTCCAGGGAATGCAGCTTCATGTGCTATTCGACGAGAAAGACCCATACGGCTACCAGCAGGAGGCGACGTCGAGAGCTATCCGGTATTGCGGAATCCATCGTCGCTGGTATGCTGGCGGATGGAAGTATTTCGTCCAGCTTACGCTGGATGGATTACCTCCACTGAAAACGAGGCCGGATACGGGAGAACTCCTGCACCCCATGGGAGAAGGGAGAGTCGGACACGACATAGGAACGCAAACCATCGCCAGCGTTGGGTGCAATGCGGTTTTGCTCACCGAATTGGCGGATAAGGTCCGAGGTATCGACGCAGAGCTTTGGAAACTCAACCGTGCTATGGACCGCTCCAGAAGGGCAACGAACCCGGAGATGTTCAACACGGACGGCTCTATCGTACCCAAAGACAAGCTGCCGGCAGAGTGCTTGAATCAGCGCGGCGGACGCGAATGGGTAAAATCCAAGCGATATATTGCATTGGAGAATCAACGCAGGGAACTATATCGCCGACAAAGAGAAATGCGTATCCAGCAGCATAATGAGCTGGCGAACCTCCTGCTTTCTTTTGGCAGCGAGCATTACATCGAAGAGATGCGGTTCCGTGCTTTGGCAAAACAGGCGAAGGAGACAAAATTCAACAGCAAGGGGAGGCCCGTCAGAAAGAAACGGTTCGGAAAATCCATCTTCAATAAAGCGCCTGCGTTGTTTGTTAAAACCATCAAGCGAAAGGTACTTAATGCAGGAGGTTCGTTCCAAAGAGTCGATACCTTCTCCGTGAAGGCAAGCCAGTTTAACCATCTGACGGAAACCTATACAAAGAAAAGTCTCGGCAAACGCTGGAACACGATGCCGGATGGCACGAAAGTCCAGAGGGACCTCTATTCCGCGTTCCTGATTCAAAACGTAGATGCTTCTCTCAAGCAGGTCGATGTGGAGCGATGCAATCAATCTTATGATAGCTTCCGTGCCCTGCACGATATAGAAATCAGAAGACTCTCTTACTTACTTACGCCCAACAGCATGGGCGTTCAACACAGCGCATAACACGAAAGCAGTCAAAGGCAGAGGCTCCCGCCTATTGCGGCGCTAATGTGTGGGTCGCCACCATTG
>CATXZX010000190.1 GCA_958404085.1 uncultured Prevotellaceae bacterium
CGGAATAGGCCACGAACGCGACGAGACGGTGATAGACGCCGTGGCCCATACTCGCCTGAAAACACCGACGGCGGTAGCGGCTTTTCTGGTGGAACGCATGGAACGGGAAGAGAATCTGCTGGTGGAGATGGCACGCCGTGTGCCGCGGGCGGTGTTGGGTCGTCTGGAGGCGGAACAGCACCGGCTGGTGCGGGCTGCGCTGCGTATACCTGCCGCCGCACGCCTTTGCATGGGGGAGCGGAAAGCTCGTCTGGAACACGACGGGCAGCTCTTGCGGCAGTCGGTAGTGCGCTATGCGGAACGTTGCGACCGGCATTTGGCGGATTTGGCAGACCTTCTGCGAAACCGGACAGAAGTCCGTATGGAGCGCGAGCGGTTGCGGATAGACATGGCTGACCGGCAGGTGCGCATGGCTTCGCCCGAACGTTTCTTTAAGCTCGGCTTCAGTGTGACGTTGAAAGACGGAAAGGCCGTGACCGATGCGGCCCGGCTGAAAAAGGGAGATCGCCTGATGACGATACTGGCATCGGGCGAGATAGAAAGTGTATTGACAAACGTAAAAAGAGATCATGGCAAAGAAAACTGACTGTTCCTACGAAGAGGCTGTGGCCCGGTTGGAGGAAATCATACGGCGCATCGAGAACAATGAACTGACGATTGACAGCCTGGGGGAAAACCTGAAGGAGGCGCAACGGCTTATCACCTTCTGTCGCGAGAAGTTGGGTAAGACCGACGAGCAGGTTAAACGCATCCTGGGCACAGCGGGTACCGAATAAGACACGTGAAAATCGGAATAGGGCCGAGTAAAAAAGAAAAATCTCCGTACTTTTTTGTATTTCGGGGGAGTTTGTGCGAAAAACAAAGGATTTTTGTAATTTTGTCCGAATGAAACGATTTCTGACCAGTATATGCCTGTTGATTCTGGCTGTACCGCTTGTGGCTGCCGTGACCGACAGTCTGGCTTTCAACCGCATCCGTACGCATTCCTTTATGTTGGGAGTGGGCTCGGCGAACGTACTCGAGACATATCTTTCGCCGCTTGAATACACGGGTACGGAAGTGCGCTTCCTGAGCGAGACGCAGCGTATGACGAAGATGGCCCGCGGACGCATCTCGGTGCAGCACCGTGTAGACGGTAATGTGGCTTATGTGGCATCGCCTACCGACGACGGCAAGGAATGGGCCGGTTACCTGAGCTGGACTGCTGCGTGGCACTATAACTGGAATCCCGTACGCGGTCTGCGTCTGCTTGCCGGGGCCGGAAGCGAGTTGGGAGGAGGTTTCGTGTATAATACGCGTAACGGCAATAATCCCGCACAGGGAAAACTGGCCGTCCATCTGAAGGCTTCGGGAGCGGCCATATACGATTTTGAATGCTGGAAACGTCCTTTTTCGGTCCGTTACCAGGTGGATTTGCCGTTGGTGGGAGTCCTGTTTTCGCCCGCTTACGGACAGTCGTACTACGAACTGTTCTCGTTGGGACACTACGACCACAACGTGTGTGCCACGTATATCGGCAACGCACCCTGCATGACCCATTTGCTGACGCTCGATATACCGGTAGGCGGGGGAACTTTGCGTACAGGCTACTTGTGCGATATCCGCCAGAGCCGCGTGAACGGCCTGAAGTCGCACGTATGGAGCAATCTGTTCATGGTAGGTTATGTGAAACGCTTTTATTTGCTTAAAAACATCCGATAGCATGTCGTTTAGAAAGAAATTGTGGGCCGGCATCCTGCTCTTGCCTGTACTGATGACCTCGTGTGTGGTGGAGACCGTGCCGCCCGATACGATTCTGGGCAATTATTATGCCTTGTGGAACGTGTTGGACCGCCGCTATTGTTTTTTCGATGAGAAAAAAAAAGTGTACGGATTGGACTGGGACTCGGTTCGGACTGCATACAGGGAACACTTGGTTCCTTCCATGAATAACGAACAGTTCTTTGAGGTCTGTGCTTCGATGTTGGCCGAACTGCGCGACGGCCACGTAAACCTGTATGCGGCTCACGACGTGGCCCGGTATTGGAAATGGTTCGAGGATTATCCGGTCAATTTCAGCGATAGCCTGCAACGTAAATACCTGGGTACGGATTATCGCATCGCTTCGGGCATTAAGTACCGCATTATCGACGGAAACATCGGTTACATGTATTGCGGAACGTTCGAAAACGGATTCGGAAGCGGAAACCTGAGTGAGATTTTCCGGTATCTGGCAGAGTGCGACGGCCTGATAGTGGACGTGCGCAACAACTCGGGGGGCATGCTGACGGCGGCTGAGAAACTGGCTTCCTGTTTTACGAACGAGGAACGGCTGGTGGGGTATATCGCCCATAAGACCGGTAGCGGACACCGTGACTTTTCGTCGTTGCAACCCATCCGCATGAAGCCTGCCGAGGGACTGCGCTGGCAGAAACCGGTGGTAGTGCTGACCAACAGACGCTGTTACAGCGCGGCCAACAGTTTCGTGATGTATATGCGCTGTTGCGACGGAGTGACGCAGCTGGGCGACTGTACCGGCGGCGGTTCGGGTATGCCGTTTTCGTATGAGTTGCCGAACGGATGGAGTGTGCGTTTTTCGGCGTGTCCGATGTACAATGTGGAACGGAAGTGTACGGAAGAGGGAATAGACCCCGATATAAAGATGAATATCACGTCGGAAGACTATCGTAACGGGCGTGATACATTTATAGAAGAAGCCCGCCGGGTTTTGCGCCGGCAGGCTGATGGAAAAAAGGATTGAGCGCGGGTCTCTTTTTGCGGAGGTAATCGCTATGGTATGTTTATTTGTTCTGGAACGAATTCAGGAAATCGTCCTGAACGGCTTCTTGTGAGGCATCCGCGCGGTTTAGGTCAAGAAACGAGCGCAGAAAGTCTTCGCCAATCTCGACGCTGGGGCGGCAGTCGCCCCGCAATACGTAATTACGTATGCTTTGCAGCAACTGGAGCGTGGCGGGGCGGTCGCTGATGTTCTTCTGCACGTCGACGGCCAGTACCAGCAGTTTGCCTTGTCCCATACGGGCTTCGAAACCGATGCCCAGTTTGTGGTTGTGCTGGTAGGTGTCTATGGGTTGCAGGAAGGGCCGCAGGGCGTCTGGGGCGGTGTCCATCTCGATGACCTTGGCGTGGGTCAGGATGTCCCACCATTGCCAGTCCAGATGGCTGTCGGTGTCGAAGTCGGCCAGTATGGGTTGTTCTTTGTGGACGAGGCATCCCAGGGTGAGCGGCTGCCATTTGAACATGATGGGATTCCAGAAGTGGTTGTGGAATACGGACTTGCGGCCTTTTACGCGGTCGGGTTGCGGCAGCAGTACCACCGTCTTTCCCTGTTGCAGGTATTGTTTGGCTTGTGCCGTGTAGGTGGTTGTGAAGAGAACCTGTGGGGTGGACTTCAGCACCTCTTTTATATTGCGTCGGGCGTATACCCAGATGTCCCAGCTATTGGTCGTGCGACCCTCCAGTTCCAGACGTATCGTGAGACGGCTGTTTGCGGGGATTTTGTGGAGCGGGAACGAAAAACTGTCGGCAGGAAATACACCGTAAGTACCGATGCGGCCTGTCTTGAGGCGTCCGCTGAAGAGCGTACGGCCCTGGCTGTCGGTAACGCTCCAGCGCAGGCGCGGATTGCGGAATGCCGTTGGGGAATAGTTGTAGACTTCGGCTGTGGCGGTAAAGGTCTCATCGTTGTAGAGGGCGCGTTTCCGGAAACGGAGCAGGGGCACGGTGGGCGCGCAGAACTCGCGGAATTTTTCGGGAGTGATGATGCCTTTACTTTCCCACAGGGCGTTGAGGATGCCTACGGGGGCATAACCCTGGCCGGGGAAGTCGATGAGGCTGAGCAGTTGGAAACCCGAAGAGAGCGAGCTGCGCAACTGTCCCTCGATGACGTCTTTGTATTCGATACGGGTTTGCTGTCCAGTGGCCCGGAAAAAGGCGTCGGCCAGGTCTGCCATGCCATGTGCCTGCAAGGAGTCGCGGTAAAGTTCCAGGTTACGGGCCTCTACGGGACCGGTGTAGCGCGGTATTTCACGGAAGTCGGGGTATACGCAGCGTTGACCGGTCTCGTGGCTTATGACGGGCTGTCCGGTACCGTGGCCGGCATTGATGTCCCAGTCGGTGTGCGGACGCCCTTCGTAGATGGTTACGCCGCCTTTATCGGAACGGTGCGACACGTAAAATTGTTCTGACGCGACGTGGCGGCGTGCTGTGGAACCTGTGTAGAGGCGGCGCTTATCGGTGCGTACGCCGTAGGCGGTCAGTTCGTTCAGAAAATCGAAATCGCCTTCCAGTTCGTTGCCGTTGCAGTAAAGCACGAACGAGGGGTGGTTGCCGTAGGCGCGCAGCAGGGCACGCAGTTCGCGGCGGAAAAAGTCGTTGCGTGCCTCGTTGCCGGGATGGGCATCGCGGCCCCACATGGGCATCTCTACTTCTAAGTATACACCCAATTTGTCGGCCATGCGGAAACAGGCTTTGGGCGGACACCACGAGTGGAAGCGCATGTGGTTCATGCCGTAGTCTTTGAGTATGCGGAAGATGCGCTCCCATGAAGCATCGTCCATGGGAACGTGGCCCGTCAGTGGAAATTCGGCATCGTTCACCGTGCCGCGCAGGTGTAGCCGGTGTCCGTTGAGCAGGATGTCTTCGCCCTTGGCACAGATTTCGCGCAAACCGAAACTTTCATGGAGCTTGTGGCAGAATTCACTGGAGCCGCGCATACGGAGCGTACAGTCCACCCGGTACAGGTTGGGTGTAAATTCATCCCACAGCCGGGCTTTGGTGCCCAGTGCTATCGGCGTTTCGATGTACAGTACCGAGTCTGTCCCGGCAACGGCTACTGTTTTTTCCACCACGACATCCGGTCCGCTCACAGTGAAATGTGCTTCACCTTTCACGGCACGGCCGGTGGTATTGCGT
>CATXZX010000191.1 GCA_958404085.1 uncultured Prevotellaceae bacterium
AGAAAGAAACAAAAGAGTTTATCGGATATGTGGGGTTTCATCGATTCAACTTTGAGGCCTGTTTTTCGCCTGGAACTGAAATAGGATGGAGAATTAGTCCTGAATATTGGAATCGTGGATATGCGACCGAAGCGGCAAAGGCATGCCTGGACTATGCACGCCATGAGAATCTGTTTGATCGCTTATATTCATTTACTGCGGTATGTAACCGGAGATCGGAACGGGTTATGCAAAAAATCGGAATGAAATATGTCCGGGATTTTCTTCATCCCGCATTACCGGACAATCATCCCCTCCAAAAACATGTCTTATACAGTATCGAAATCAAAACGACACCCGATTAAACGACTGCACCTATGGAGATGGACAACATTGCATGCTACAAGCCCTGTGAACGACTGCAGCCCTACGTACGCTACTACTGGATACTTAACAGCACGAACCGATTCTGCACGCTGACCTATCCTATCGGTTGCCCACAAATCATTTTCCACAAACGAACACCGTTGTTCATCCCCGAACTGAACGACAGGCAATCCCGATTCACAATCAGTGGACAAGTGAATTTCCCGGCGCATGTCAGGCAAGACGAAGAGGTGGAAATGATTGTAACCGTATTCCATCCATACGCTATCGGTACTTTTATCGAAACCCCGCCTTCGTCGTTCTACAACCTCGAAATTTCCGGATATGACCTAGGCAACAAGAGGTTGAACGAACTTGCCTCACGCATCTTCGATTGTGAAAACAATATCCAATGCATACAAATGATTGAACACTGGCTGCTCTCTAAAATAACCGATGCCTCCAAACTGAATATCGGACGCATGGAGATGGCCGTCAGAAGGCTCATGCAAAAGCCGTCGACTCCGATAACAGAACTTTCAAGCCTTTCCTGTCTCGGCAAAAAACAGTTTGAACGCGTGTTCCACCGTTTTGTCGGAATGAATCCAAAAGAATATGCACGGATTGTACGTTTTCAAAAATCGCTGTGGTCCTTACAAAACAAACAGAACAACTATGCTGACATAGCCTACGCCAACGGCTATGCCGACCAATCGCACTTCATTCGCGAATTCAAGGCATACAGCGGATATACGCCTGCCAGACTTTTAGAACACAGTGCGCCCTATTCCGATTTGTTTACCAATCCTGTTTGATCTGCAAACTTTATGTACCCGCATCCCATTACTCGCGGGAAAACATCCGGACAAACATGCCCCAAACCATAACCCGGATAAGAAAAAACATGTCCCTTTTCTTCTATCCGCAGAAAAAGGCAGTCCGTATCTTTGCCGAAAAAAACATGGAAGAAGTTAATCCGAAAGAAACTACCCGGGCTTACGCATTCGATATGTGGATGAAAGCCCCAATGCCGATGGTCACACTTTTCAAGACCCTCGATGTAAGGCATCTTGTAAACTTGAGCAGAAAAAATAAATGGAAATTCAATATGCTGATGTGCTGGTGCATCGGAAAAGCTGCCAGCCAAATAAAAGAATTCTACATGCTCCCTGTCAATAACAGGCTGGTCCGGTACGACAAGATAGCTGTCAACACCATCGTAGCAAATCAAAAAGGAGAAATCAGTTCCTGCGATATTCCTTACACCGAAGATTTGTACACATTCAATGAATACTATCTGCGTCTGACTCGTCAAGTAGCTCAGACGTGCAAGAATCACGACCTAACAGACAGCATGGTTATCGGTACTTCCGCACTAACTCAATTCGAAATAGACGGTGCAGTTGGCATGTACAGCGGAATCTTCAATAATCCGTTCATGATATGGGGAAAATATCGCAAGTTCCTGTTTCGTAGCACAATGACCGTATCATTTCAGTTTCATCACACACAAATGGACGGTGCCCATGCCGCCCGATTTCTACATCTTTTACAGAACGAAATAGACCGGATCGGAAACTGAGCGGATAACTATCCTTAATAAAAGACTTCATTGTTTGCCGGACTCCGCAAATTGCTCCGTATAGGAGTACATGACAATACACCACAATCGCAGATCGAATGCCGACTGTCGTAATTCGGAAAATTATAGTAGAGCCAGATAATTTGGATTAGATGGCTTCGAATTCAAATTATCTGGCCCGCGTGGTGTACAAACGGCGGCTGGAATAAACGTTATCATCATCTATGCGTTCAACAGAACACCGCCATCTTAAAAATAAGTACGCCGGTTAACTTATAGACTTTCTGTTATCGAAACTCATTGCACCGGTTTCATTTACTTGGAACAAAGGATTCATACGTTCCATCGTCATAAAACACCCGAATTTCCTTAATATTCCGTTTTACCCTGTCAATATTTTTCATAAATCCGAGATGAGCATTCGGGTACATCTGCATCTGCCCTGGAGGAAGAGCCCCGTCGCCATTCTTCGTATACTGCGTACGATTCTTCTCATCTGAAAAAAGAGAGGGGACAGGCTGTTCGGTAGATGTCGGTAACAGCATATCGGAAGCACCGGACGATGCAGATTCAACCGTGGAATCTACAATTTCCGACAACATTTTCCCTTCACCGAACATCAGCCAATTAATATTCACAGATGGAAAGGCTTTATGTATGGCTTGTGTGTGCTTATTCGTAGGGTTCGTCCGTCCCGTAAAAATACTCGACAGTGTACTTGGCGGAATCCCCAATGTTTTTGCAAATTCCAATTGAGACATCTGCTGAGATTCCATAATCATTCGAATACGCTCCTTCATATCTTCTATTGAGGTATAATTTAATGTATAAAATAGCTTTCTCCTTCGATTTACAAAAGTAACTATTTGTTTTAACGTATACAAATTTACGAACCACATAATCACATTTAAAAACAACACAACGGAAACACAAACACAAACCGAAATACAAATTACAAATCAATCCCCGATGCAAACTTTGTTATTTGTATACAGCGCTGTCTCCTTGCGATTTACTAATTTAATTCCACAAATATTTAAATCGAACTGACCTTTAAGTCAATACAATACAGGAAATAAAAAGAAAACCTAAGATATTCAACCTTTCATGCTATACAAAATGCAAGAACTTAGTCGCTTTATTCAATTTAAAAGATCATAATACTGAAATTTAATTACTTACATAATAAAAACGCCGCATAAATATTTATTCATACAGTTTTCAAAATATAGAAATCCACAAATACATTTGTAAAAGCATGCTTACGAATACACATCGATTAGCACCAAATTCCGCAACCATACGCATTCAAAAACCACATATACGCTAATTTGAAAATTTGAAATTCCACAAACAGAAACATTTCGATTCGTTAATTACGAATCATTTGGAGTCAATACAATCAAAGAATTTAAAGAAATCGATTATTTCGGACGACACTCTGAAATTTTGGTACGAACAAAGCTCGCGAGCCACAAAATTAAATAAACAACTGTTTCAATGATACTTACAAGGAAAATTCCGAAAAATCAAAATAACGCTTACAACGCAAAAAAACCGCCTTTTCTTGAAAAAACGGGCTTAATCGAGAGATTGAAACGTATTTTTTCAGGAAAGAATAAAGAATAAATTCAAGGAAAAATAGCTCTTTTTCGCTCAGATCCTCAGTGCAAAATATAATAAAGAAGTTCTTTCAATAAATCCCCTGACGAAGTATTCGGATTGTCCACTCCTTTCGAACGTGCATCCGTCTGTCTGATAAATGAAAGGATTCTCATTACTTTTGTACCTGAATAATTACGCATTGCCGGCATGATATTTTCTCTAACCTGCCAGTCGCTCATTCCAATCCATTCTGCTATTCCCTTCTCAGTTCGCGCAGGTGAATAATAAGCCAACATCAATTTCGAATAAAAACGGAATAACATTACAAGCGTCGCCTGTATCGGATTATTCTTTGGATTTTCGTCAAAATATTTCGCAATCTGATTTGCTTTAAATACATCCTTCTTTACCAACGCGTCTTGTAGTTCGAAATAATTGAAATCCTTACTTACTCCTATTACCCGTTCTATGTCTTCCGCCTCTACCGTTGTTTTACCTTTCGGCATGAACAAAGTCAATTTTTCCAGCTCGCCTGTCAAACGACAAAGGTCTGCCCCTACATAGTCGGTCAGCATACTTTCGACTTTGGCCGTTACTGCTAAATGATGTTCCTTCATATAAGAACGAATAAAAGCCGGCAATTGATAATCCTTGTACTTTTTCGACTCAAAAAGTACGCCCGTACGTTCAATTTCGGAAGCCAGTTTTTTTCTACGGTCCAGCGAACCGTTTTTATGGCAAAGCACCAGAACCGTACTCGACTGTGGGTCTTGCAGATAATAAGCCAGTTGTTCGATATTGCGAACCTGTTGCGCTTCCTTCACAACCACAACCAGACGCGGCGCTCCCATCGGATAGGCTTTTGCCCTATTTACAATGGTAGAAACATCGACATCTGCGCCAAACAAGGTAATTAAATTAAAATCCCGGTCTTCCTCACTTATGGCGTGCGATACAATAAAATCCGAAAGTTTGTCGATAAAATAACTTTCCTCTCCCATCAAGTAATAAACAGGCTTCCATATTCCGGCACGAATATCCCGCACAATACTCTCATAAGTCGGCATACCGCCGTTTCTATTTACCGCCATTCCTTATTTACCAATCAAATTTCAAATGCTTTACCGTACGTTTTTTGTCAATGATAAGCTGCAAAGACGCGATGCCCGTACGTACATGTCCGGCCGCATAACGGCTTGTCACCTGTTCATCGCTCTTTTTAGTTTTTACCCCTTCCGGAATCATCGGATTATCGGAAACCAACAGCAAGGCCCCTACCGGAATATGGTTATAGAAGCCACACGTAAACAACGTTGCAGTTTCCATGTCGACAGCCATGACTCTCGTCTGAA
>CATXZX010000192.1 GCA_958404085.1 uncultured Prevotellaceae bacterium
AATAATCGGGTTACCGGATGTTTTTACCCATATCGTATGCAAGGCCGAGTGAGGGATGTCCGTCGGCTTCACCGGGCTTGTTGACTCCTCCGGCGAATACGTTTCCCGCCAGACGGGCTTTTTCGAAACAGTCTATCCAGCCGGTCAGTCCGGATATGGCCCGCTGGGATACGGTCGTTTCGTCTTCGGCCGCACTGCTCAGCAGGTAGATGTCGCGGAAACGGTAGTCGGTCGGATAGAGCGGATTGGCGCGGTCGAGCAACGTCTTGAGCTGGCCGCACATCTCGTAGTAGTAAATAGGAGTGGCGAAGGCTATGACGTCGGCATCGTGCATTGCCGCGACAATGGCCGGTGCATCGTCCCGGATGATACACGTCTGTGTGTGCTGGCAGGCGAGGCATCCTTTGCAGAAACGGATGTCTTTGTCTTTCAGACTGATTTGTACGACTTTGTGGCCGGCATCGGCCGCGCCGCGGGCAAAACTTTCGGCCAGCAGGTCCGAATTGCTGTTCGGCCGCAGGCTGGATGCGATGACTAATACATTCTTCATATTTCGGGTGTGTGTTCGTGAAATTATTTACAACTGCAAAAATACGGAGAAAGCCTCGCAGCAGTGTTGCTATGAGGCTCAAAGTGTGTTGCTGAAAGGCTCAGCCGTTAAAAAATGCCGTGTATTCCGGCCCGTCTATGCCGGTTTCGCACCCGGTGAAAAACCGAATTGTTTCTTGAAGGCTGTTGAAAAATGCGACAGGTTTTTAAAACCGACTTCCGCATAGACGTCCACGGCTTTTTTCCCGTCTTCCGTTATTTTGGTATAGGCTACGTCCAGCCGTTTGCGGATTAACCATTTCTCGGGTGTCAGCTGGCTGATTTTCTTAAAATCGCGTTTGAATGTGGCCAGGCTGCGACCCGTGTAATGGGCTATTTCGGCCATGGAGAACTCGTACATGTAGTTTTCGTTCAGGAATTCCAGTATGTCTATTTTCCAAGGTTCGCTGAAATCGAACAGGGCCGGAATGAACCTGTTGTCAATGTGCAACAAAGCGAGCAGGCCTTCTTGCAGTTTCAGGTGCATGAAGTCGTCCTGTGGTTTGACCTCCGGGTCGAAATAAGGCGTCATAGAGGCGAAGAGACTGGCCAGTTCCACCGTTTGCGGCAGTTTGACGACACCTAACGGGGTTCTCGGCGTATCGGGCGCGATGCGGTGTTTGCCGAATGTTCCGTACATTTCGCGGAGAAAACTGCGGGTGAACATCATGAATATGCCGCAATAGCGTTCGCCGTCGCACGTCTTTTTATACATCGTGATGTGGTGGTCGCGTGGAATGAACACGGTTTCTCCCTTTCCGACGTGGATGGTTTCCTGTCCGTTGCAGAGAACCATTTCGCCCGAGTATACGTAATTGATGGCGTATTCGTGGGAACGATGGGTGCAGCCGCTGTGGTCGTCGTAAAAGAAACTGTAGAAAATATTGTTATAGTTGAAGATAAGTTTCATCGGGCTGTCCGGTTGTTTCGCTGAATCTTTCATCGTGTGGCTCTTTGTGTTTTTGCAAAGATAGGTTATAACTTCGGATAAAACAATCGGAAACGAAAAAATGATGGATGGAAGCGGTCGGGCCGGGGCCGGTCGTGTGCCGTGCGGGCCTGATATTTTGAAATCCGGGCCATCTGTTTCAAATTACGGGCCTCCGAGAACGGCGTTGCATAAAGTCTTGTTTCCTTGCCGGTCCGAAGGGCCTTGCCGGATGGCTCCCTATACAATGGAAATCTTCGAATCTGAAAAAATAATGGATGGAGAATGACTATATAGGCCATTTGTTTGTATCTTTGTATTGCACATGACGTCGTAATCGTAACAGTGCGCGCCCGCTTATACATTATTATATATAAAGATGGATGGTCAAGAACGTGAATATGCGATTTATCGTATAACGATAGTCGGGGCTGTTGTCAATTTGTTGTTGATTATTTTCAAGTTCCTGGCTGCCTGGTTGGGACGAAGCAGTGCAATGGCCGCAGATGCGGTTCATTCTTTGTCGGATTTGGCTACCGATGTAATTGTTCTCTATTTTGTGCATGTGGCGAACAAACCGAGTGACAAGGGCCATGATTACGGTCATGGTAAATATGAGACTTTTGCGACGATGCTTATCGGGCTTCTGTTGGCTGTGGTTGCTGCCGGTCTGTTCTGGAACGGAGTGTCGGATGTGTTATGCGTGTTACGCGGTGAGCGGTTGGCTGCTCCGGGGTATATAGCGCTTATAGCCGCATTCATTTCTATAGTCAGTAAGGAAATAGTGTTCCATGTAACGATGCGTGTAGGCCGGAAGTGGAATTCGGATACCGTAAAGGCTAATGCGTGGCATCATCGGAGCGACGCTTGGTCGTCGATAGGGACGGCTGTCGGTATTGGTGGCGCTGTATGGATGGGGGAGGGATGGCGCATCCTGGACCCGCTGGCCGCCATTGTTGTCAGTGTGCTTATTATGTACTCTTCGGTCCGTTTGTTTTTGCCCGGATTCAACGATCTGATGGAGTGTTCGTTGCCTGAAAGTGTGGAAGATGAGATTCTTTCGATTGTAAATTCGTGTGACGGAGTGAGGAGTCCTCATAATCTGCGGACACGACGTATCGGTACGGCCTATGCTATCGAAGTGCATGTACGGATGGACGGAAATTTATCGCTGAATGAAGCGCATGCGCGGGCTACACAGATTGAAAAACAGTTGAGGGGCCGTTTCGGACCGACTACGCATGTGGCAATCCATGTGGAACCCTATAAATGAATGGGGACGGATTTCTTTAATTCGTGTTTTTTGTGTACTTTTGCGCTCGATTTTTGAATGAAATATCCGGTAAGGATAAAACATGCAACGTACAATTTATAAATAGAAAATGAAGAATATCGTGATTTTCGGCGCTCCGGGATCTGGAAAAGGTACGCAGAGCGATAAATTAGTAGAAAAATATGGTTTCAAACATATCTCGACAGGCGATGTGCTGCGGGCTGAAATAAAGAATGGAACAGAATTGGGAAAAACGGCTCAGGGATATATCGACCAGGGCCAGCTTATTCCCGACTCGCTGATGATTGACATTCTGGCCAGCGTGTATGACAGCATGTGTCCCTGTGAGGGCGTTATATTTGACGGTTTTCCCCGTACGATTGCCCAGGCCGAGGCGTTGAAGGCCATGCTGAAAGAGCGTAATACGGAGGTGAGCGGAATGCTGGAACTCGATGTGCCCGACGACGAACTGATGGCCCGTCTGATAAACCGCGGCAAGACATCGGGAAGAGCCGACGACAATGAAGAGACCATTGCAAAACGTCTGGCAGTGTATAAAAACCAGACAGCGCCGCTTATTGAATGGTATAAAAAGGAAGGCAAACACAATTACATCAAGGGTGTGGGCGAATTGGATGAGATTTTTGCCGCACTCAGCCGCGTTATCGACGCTTGGAACGCATAAGCGGAAGTAAATGGCTGAATCGAATTTTGTCGACTACGTAAAGATTTATTGCCGTTCGGGAAAGGGCGGACGCGGTTCGATGCATTTGCACCGTGCCAAGTACCAGCCGAACGGAGGACCTGACGGCGGAAACGGCGGTCGGGGAGGAAACGTATATCTTCGGGGCAACCGCAATTACTGGACATTGCTGCATCTGCGCTACGAACGCCATGTCTTTGCCGGACATGGCGGAAACGGTTCGAAATGTTGTTCGACGGGTTCGGACGGAGAGGATCGTTATATAGACGTGCCTTGCGGAACGATAGCCTATAATGCAGAGACGGGAGAATACCTGTGCGACGTGAATGATGACGGGCAGGTCGTTCTGTTGTTGAAGGGAGGTCGCGGAGGTCTGGGTAACTACCAGTTCCGGACGGCAACGAACCAGACTCCCCGTTTTGCCCAGCCGGGAGAGCCGATGCAGGAACTGATGGTTATCTTGGAACTCAAGTTGTTGGCAGATGTAGGTTTGGTCGGTTTTCCGAATGCGGGTAAGTCGACATTGCTTTCGGCGCTTTCGTCGGCGCGTCCTAAGATTGCAAATTATCCTTTTACGACGCTTGAGCCGAGCCTCGGTATCGTGGCGTATCGCGACCACCAGTCTTTTGTGATGGCCGATATACCGGGAATTATCGAAGGCGCGAGTGAAGGCAGAGGGCTGGGATTGCGATTTCTGCGGCACATAGAACGCAACTCGTTGCTGTTGTTCATGATTCCCGGCGATACGGACAATATAGCCCGCGAATACGATATATTGTTGAACGAACTGGCGACATTCAATTCGGATTTGTTGGAAAAACGACGTGTGCTGGCTGTAACAAAATGCGACTTGCTGGACGACGAATTGATAGAGATGTTGTCAGCCGATTTGCCGTCGGATGTTCCTGTCGTGTTTATTTCGTCGGTTTCGCAGCAGGGACTGACCGAACTGAAGGATGTCCTGTGGAAAGAAATGAACAGCGAAAGCAATAAGTTGCAAGCGATTGCCACGGAGAAACTCGTGCATCGGAATCGGGATGTAGCCCGTTTCCGCGATGACTTTTCGGATTGGGAAGACGATATTCCGACAACGGCCGAGGATGCGGACGATATTGAAGAATTGGACGATTTTGAATACGAGGAAATAGACTGATTTTATCTGCATCGGAGAGGACGTTTTTTTTTCGGCCGATACCGCATAACAGAATCTTCTGAATTAGTGTAGAGAATAAGAGAGACGGATGCTTGCTTCATTGTGACGTAAAGAAACAATGAGGCAAGTTTTCTTTTTTTAGGGTAGTTTTGTTGTCCGGTTGGAAAAATAGGAGTAAATTTGTTGGCGTCCGGAATCTCTGATATGGTAGAATCCGTTAAAGACAAAGAC
>CATXZX010000193.1 GCA_958404085.1 uncultured Prevotellaceae bacterium
GTCGAACACCTACGCGGCAAGGGCCTTCCGGCCTCGGCCCTGCGCTATGTAGAGGCTGTGGCTCCCGCTACGGTCCCAGTGCTGCCCCCGCAGCTTGCCGCCCTTCCCCGCAGCGGGAGCGGTGAGGGTGCTGTCCGCCTCCGGCTGGTGTCCGACGGGGTTCCCGCTTCGGATGAGGGCTACGTACTCGAGATCACGTCGCGCGGTGTGACGATCCGTTCGCGGGCTGCCGCCGGTCTTTTCTACGGTCTGCAGACTCTCGGCCAGCTTCTGGAGGACAGCCGCGACTGCAACCGGCCCGTGCCCTGCCTGCGCATTACGGACTGGCCTGCCGTGTCGTATCGCGCGGTCCATTTCGATACGAAACATCACTTGGACCGTATGGAGTACTATTACGACGAAATAGACCGCCTGGCCCGTTACAAGGTGAATGCCGTCATCTGGGAGATAGAAGACAAGCTCGCCTACGAACTGCAACCCGAGGTGGCCGCTCCCGGGGCCATCAGCAAACAGGAAATGGCCGCCTTGTGCCGTTATGCGCGCGACCGCCACGTCGAGATTTCGCCCCTTGTGCAGGGCCTCGGCCATGCTTCTTTCATCTTGAAGCACCATCCCGAGCTGCGCGAGAACCCCGCGAGCGACTGGGAATTCTGCCCGTCCGACCCGCGTACCTATGAGTTGCAGTTCCGGCTCTACCGCGATGCCCTCGAGGCCATGCCCTACGGCCGCTTTCTGCACATAGGCGGCGACGAGATAACGGCCATAGGCATCGACGAGCGTTGCCGCCGGACCGGAAAGACGGCTTTTGAGCTTCAGATGATCTGGCTGAAGCGTGTGTGCGACTTTGCCGTCAGCCAGGGCCGCGTACCCATATTCTGGGACGACATGCCCCTGAAACATGCAGGCCTGTGGCAACAGATACAGGGGCAGCAGAGCGAAGAGGAGGTGACCCGGAGCTGGAATCCCTCGAAGCTCGATGCCGCTGTCAGCCTGTTTCCGAAAAACTGTATCTACATGCGCTGGAATTATGGCGACGCCACACGGCCGGCACACCGCCGCCTGCTCGACTGGTACCGGCAGAAGGGATTGCGCGTCATGGGGGCAACGGCTGCCGCCGCCGGCGATTCGCCCTTTCTGCCCCGCGACCGTTCGCGGATAGGGCAGATACGCGGTTTTTGCGACCTGGTGGCCCGCAACGGGCTGGAGGGAATTCTGGCTACTTGCTGGGACGACGGTTCGCCCCATACCGAGACGGTGTGGCGGGGCTTTGCCGCATTGGGCGAATATGGCTGGAACCCTGACGGGCGGAGCCTCGACGCCTTTGTAGAGGCCCATGCCTGGCGTGCCTTCGGCCTGGAGGGTCCCCATGCCACCGCTTTTATCGACAGTCTGGAGCGTTCGGCTTTCTTCTTCGACGGCGCACTGGTGGCTTCGGGCCGACGCAATCCGGCCTGGGGTGCTACGGATTTCCGCCTGATAGACTTGCCCGACCCCTCGGCACCGGGTAACTGGAGCCGGAGACACGCCGTTCGACTGCGCAACGCCGCCGCAGAGGCTGTCCGCTACCGGCAGACGGCCGCGGCCATCCGCGATGCGCTCGGCAAGGCCCGTCGCGGCCGCTACACGCTGCGTGTCTATCAGCAGACCTGCGAGATGCTCCATTATCCCGCGCGCCTGTTGCTGGCCCTCGAGGCCTACGACCGTGCGACGGACGGGGCGGTCCGGCTGGCCGCCCGCGACAGCGTAGCCCGCGTATGTGCCGCTTTTGCTCCGATGCGGGTTGCGGTGGACAGCGTCTATGGCGAGACGCGTTTCATGCGGGTTCCCGACGGGTATCAGATGGACATGAACCACCACAACCACCTGGCTGCCAAGACACTCGACAGCGGCTGGATGTATCTCTACGAACGGCCGATGACGGCTCGTGTGGAACAGTGGCTCCGGCAGCACGCGACGCGCTGAGATAAGCCGGCAATCGAATAAAAAATGTCCCGACCATGCTGTACCGGCCGGGACATTTTCGGATTTTGGCGTTGTCCGGAATTTGCGATGCCATACTGTGGAAAATGCCCGGTTGCACTCCAGGTTTCTTATTGTCGGAATTTGTGTTGACGGTTCTTGTCTGCCATGCGGTTAAACGATACCCTAATTATTATTTTGATACAATGGCAACAGTAAAAGTAAAATTCCGCGCGTCCTCCTCTACGACGGGAGAGGGCGCATTGTTCTATCGGGTGATTCATGGCCGTGTGGTACGGCAGGTCAATGTGGGTTACAAACTTTATCCGCACGAATGGGATGCGGTACGTGCGGAGGTAGTCTGTCCGCCCGGTACGGAGAGTGGTCGCCGGAGATATTTGGCTTCGTTGAAAGAGGCTTTGAAAAAAGATTTCAATCGTTTCAGAAGCATTATAGTCCATTTTGAACAGGCCGGACTGGGCTATACGGCTGATGAGGTGATGAAACGTTTTCTTGCAGCGTCGGTCGTTGGCGGATTCATTACATTTGGGCGGGAATTAGTGGCTCAATTGATACAAGTGGGCAAAACGTGTACAGCCGAACGTTATACGACGGTTATGAATAGCTTCGAACGCTTTTGCGGGGAATACGATGTATTGCTGGACGAGGTAGATTCCGAACTGATGCTTGGTTACGAAGTCTTTCTGAGTTCGAACGGTGTGTGTCCGAATACCTCTTCTTATTATATGCGTGGGTTGCGCGCCATTTACAACCGTGCCGTCGAAAAGGAACTGACTATGCAGCGCTATCCTTTCAGACATGTCTATACGGGAATTGACAAAACCGTGAAACGGGCTGTGTCGCTGAAGGTCATCCGCAGAATCAGGGATCTTGAACTTACATCGTCCCCGGCCATGGAACTGGCCAGGGACTTGTTCATGTTTTCGTTCTATACGCGCGGAATGTCATTTGTCGATATGGCTTACCTGAAAAAGGGAGATTTGAAAAACGGCATTCTTTCATATCGCAGACAAAAGACGGGACAACAACTTTTCGTCAAATGGGAAAGTCCTATGCAGGAGATTGTCGACAGATACGATACGGGGGATAGTCCCTATCTGTTGCCGATAATAAGGAATAGGGATGCGGATGAACGCCGGCAGTATAAAAATGCGGCGCATCTGGTCAATCATAAACTGAAGAAACTGGGCGAAAAACTGGGATTGGCAATTCCCCTGACAAGCTACGTGGCCCGCCACGCGTGGGCGTCCATAGCCAAAAGTAAGAATGTGCCGCTGGGGACCATCTGTGAGGCAATGGGGCACGATTCCGAGAAAACCACACGTATCTATCTGGCTTCGTTGGACACCTCTGCGGTGGATAAGGTTAACAGGCAGATAATAAAATCTTTGTAATCGGCAGATCTTAACATTCTCTTTTTAAGAGACATAGTCTGCAATTGAAAAAGCAACTTCATGTACACATATACGCCTGGCGCACGCTTATTGAACGAACAAGCGTGCGCCAGGCGTATAGAGAAACTTTTGCTCCGACCGTACGGAGCTATTACGGCGTTTTTTCTTCTAATTTATGGCCTCGCCCTTGAGCGTGGCCGACGAAGCCTCGGTTATGCGTACATCGACGAAGTCGCCGATGCGGTGTGTGCCGCGGTCGAATACGACCACCTTGTTCTGTTCCGTACGTCCGAAGAGCTGTTCGCGCGACCGCTTGCTGACCCCTTCTACCAACACCGTGTACGTTTGTCCCACGCAGCGGTGGTTGCTCTCGGCGCTCAGTTCGTTTTGGAGCGCGATGAGCTCCTCGAGGCGGCGTATTTTCACTGTTTCGGGGATGTCGTCGGGCAGGTTGCGGCTGGCGTAGGTGCCCGGCCGTTCGCTGTACTTGAACATGAAGGCGGAGTCGTAGGCACAGGTGCGCATGAGTGAGAGCGAGTCGGCGTGGTCCTCCTCGGTCTCGGAGCAGTAGCCGGCGAAGATGTCGGTCGACAGGCCGCAGTCGGGAATGATGCGGCGTATGGCCTCTACCCGTTCCAGGTACCATTCGCGCGTATACTTGCGGTTCATGAGTTTCAGGATACGGTTGCTTCCGCTTTGTACAGGCAGGTGGATGTGCCGGCACACGTTGGGCTCTTCGGCAATGACACGCAGTGTGTCGTCGCTCATGTCCTTGGGGTGCGAGGTGGTGAAGCGGATGCGCATGGCGGGGGCCTCGCGGGCTACCCGGCGCAACAGGGTCGGAAAGGCGGTGCCCGTGGCCGTATCGAGGTAGGAATTGACGTTCTGTCCCAGCAGTGTCACCTCTTTGTAACCCCGGTCGCGCAAGTCGCGGACCTCGGTCAGGATGCTTTCCACATCACGGCTGCGTTCCCGTCCGCGGGTGTAGGGTACGATGCAATAGTGGCAGAAGTTGTTGCATCCGCGCATGATGCTTACGAAGCCCGTGATGCGGTTGCCGCAGACGCGCTCGGGTACGATGTCGCGGTAAGTCTCGGTGGCAGACAGTTCGATGTTGATGGCCTTGTGCCCCGTTTCGGCCTGTGCAATGAGGTCGGGGAGCGACAGGTAGGCGTCGGGACCGGCCACGAGGTCGGCGTGGTGCTTGTCGAGCAGTTCCTCGCGTACACGTTCGGCCATGCAGCCCAGTACGCCGACTATCAGGCGGCGCCCCTTGCGGCGCAGGGCGTTGAGTGCCTCCAGACGGTGGATGATTTTCTGTTCGGCGTTGTCGCGTACGGAACAGGTGTTCAGGAATATGGCATCGGCCTCGTCGGGCGTGTCGCAGGTCTCATAGCCGGCCATACGCATGACCGAGGCCACGACTTCGCTGTCGGCCACATTCATCTGGCATCCGTAGGTT
>CATXZX010000194.1 GCA_958404085.1 uncultured Prevotellaceae bacterium
AAATCTGGACGGCTATCTTTTTATGGACTACCCGCTATCGCGGACGGTTGTACGTTTGTGTCTAACTTTTGGGGTGCAATTTATTTATATAACCTCGTTTTTCTGGTGCGAGGAAGACGAAAGTGTTCTTACGAGCGGCTGACTTGTAATCCGTTGTCCGAAATGGTCATGTCGACAAAGCGTGCCGAATCGCAGATGGGTTCTGTAAGCAGAGTGTTGCGGATCAATAAAGCAGCTTGCGGGTCTTTAGCCACCATGTACATATATCCTCCGCCGCCGGCTCCCGGCAATTTGTAACCGAGGCACCAGTCATCGATCTTTCGACACAGAGCTTCGATGACGGGTGGGTTGGTTCCTGCATCCAGTCGCTTGTTCTGTTCCCAGGATAGGCGTACGAGTTCTCCATATCGTGTGAAATTGCTTTTCTGAATGGCATCGTGCATTTCGATGGCATGGCATTTCATTTCTTTCAGGAGTGTCAGGTGTTTTGTGTTGTTCAGAAACATTCCCCGTACGATGTCTGTAAGGATACTTTTTGCCGTACGCGTCACGCCTGTATAATATAATAGGTGGCAGGTCCGATATTCATCGTGTTTGAATATCGTTTCGGGAAGCCAGCGTATAACAGGATTCTGGCTGAGTCCCGGAGTTGTCTGAAGTAATTTTACTCCGTGCAGTATACCTCCGTATTGGTCTTGCCATCCGCCGCCTGTAGTCAGCATTTGTTCCAGAATGAGCGTCCGATACCCTATGTCATTCTTGTCTAATCCCAAGCCGCAGAAATCGGATAGGGCTCCGATGACTGTCGATGCCAAAATCGAACTGGTTCCCAGTCCCGAACCGGCCGGCATGGCCGACAAAAGGGTGATTTCTATTCCACAACCGAAAGCACGCAACTGATCTTGTAGGCTGTTATAGCGGTATGGTGAAAAATCGGGCGCAAAACCGATCAATGCTAAGGCAGCTTTTGGTATGGAGAATGGAGAACCTACTTTATTGTATGTTTGCAGTTGTTCGTAACTTTCAATGCATTCCATGGCACCTAAGTCAATGGAACGACATACGATTTTCCATTCCTGAGAAGGTTTGATGTAAACTTGCAATGGAGGTTGTCCATTCAGTTCAATAGCCAGATTGACTACATTTCCTCCGGCGGCCAGACTATATGGGGGCGTGTCGGTCCATCCTCCGGCTACGTCGATGCGTACGGAACTTCTTCCCCAGACAATCTGATCCTTATACGTGTTTAAATGCGGTACAATGTCTTTTTTTCGTGCCGATTCTGTCAGCGTCTCACGCATCAGTGCGTAGGCTCTTGCTTCTTCGTGTTGATATTCTTTTCCCTGCGATCGCAATACTTCGGTCCGGAACATGGCATCGTGCATACGGAGCAAGGGAGACGTTTCGTTGGGAAGTTTGTCGGGAAGAGGCAGGTCGTGTGCAGCATAAGTGGCGGCGGTTTGTTGCAGGTTTGTCTGATAGAACACACTCTTCGTATAGTTAGCCGCCATAAGCGGAAGAGCTTGTATCCGGAGTTTCTTCCGTTGTTCTTCCCGACGTAGTAAATTTGCTTTTTCAAGAAGATCGTTTGCTGACATCCGTTGATGTGCTTTCCAGAGTCTGTACAAATCTTCTTGAGGGGAGGGGGCGAGCATCCAGACGAGCATTTGTTGCATACGGTCCGGCCGATCCGTTATCGGGAATAACTTACTGCATTGAATATCCGATGTGTTTTCTAAATCCTCGGGTTGGATGTGGTGGTTTTTCAGCCATTCTTTGATCGGAATACCCATGAAGAGTGTCGTTTCGTCTTCAATGTTTCCTGAGAATGTGTCATAGAATCCATAAGGGCGTAGGGCGAATTGATTTTCTCCGATGGGAACCATATCAATACAGTTCCCCGGATGCAAAGAGATGTGCCAGTCGTTTTCCGGAATCCCTGTCAGGACATGATTCGCCGTGATGTTCCAAGTGGAAGGGACGTATGAGTTTTCAATCCATACATTCTTTATGGTGTCTTGCTTCGTGCAGTGAGTTTGTGTGTTCTGTACGAAAACAGACGGATGCTTTTTGATGTCTTTTTGAATGATGAACCGCTGGTCTTTAACCAGATTCTGAATGGCCGTAGTCGAAGATAACAATTCGTGCGTTGTACCGAAATGGTAAAACTCACCTCCGGGCATCGGCAGAATTACAGTTTTCAGGTCGTTCAGCACGTTGTCCGGTTTTGAAGGATTCATACCCAGCGCACAGCCGAAGTCCGCATACAGATCGTAGTAGTTATATCCGTTGTCTGTAACGACTTTGTTTCGTAGACGTTCTACGGCTTTGTCACTCAATAGCCATACACCTATATCCATCAAGAAGAAGTGCGTATGCATGAGTTTGCTCAATGTTTCGGTCGAAGGCTTTTGCAGCATGTAGTCCAATACTTCAGGAGCATTTCTGTTCATGAGGAAAACACCGTGGTTCCTGGCCTGCTGGGGATCGGCCCATACACCGTAACAAATGACGTCGGCGTCGGGTATAGTCTGAAGCTGCTCGGTTGCACGGATGTATACATCGCCGCTTGCTATGAGTGTATGGATGTTGCGGGGCGCTTTTTGTATGATGTTTTCGTATAAGGGTAATTGCAGTGTCAGCAAGGTCTGATCCAATTGTTGTCCTCGTTTCCAGCGAAATACAGGAATGGGAGTCAGAATCTTACCTTCCGGAGCATATGCGGGAAGGCGTCGGCTTTGTCCTCCTGCGTGCAGGAGGATGCGGCGGTCTTGTGCTGTCCATTGACTGAATGGCATGGTACCGGCCGTCCCTTCCGATTTTCTGCATTCATCCAAAATCCAAATACTTCCACCTCCCGAACCTAATTTTTTATTAACCGGGTCTGAGGTACAGAACCATTCTTTCCGGTCGTGTTGGGTTATGTCATAAAAATGATTGACTAAATTCGGCGGTAAAGACAAAAGTCGTTTCATGCTTCTTTCAAACTGGTATCTAAGTCACAAATGTACGAATAAAACTTGGTATAACAGCTATGAAGCACTCCAAAACAACTACATTTTATAAAAAGAAAGTGAAGTGATGCACACCTGTTTCTCCTTATGGGAACAGCAGCTATCACTTCACTTCTTATGGTAAGGGTATGGTCTTACGGCCCTTTATTGTGCGCGGTGCTTTTCAACCCACCGGCGGGCATTGACGAATGCCTCAATCCACGGAGTTACTTCGTCGTTCCGGTTCTCGGCAGGGTAGTGTCCCGTTTGCCAAGGGAAGAACGCACGTTCCAAGTGGGGCATCATGGCCAAGTGGCGGCCGTCGGCGCTGCATATACCTGCTACACTATAGTCCGAACCGTTCGGGTTTCCGGGATATTCGTCATAACTGTATTTCAGGACGATGTTGTAATCATCTTCGGGCTGAGGCAATGAGAACTTACCTTCTCCGTGTGCAACCCAGATACCTAATTTGTCACCTGACAACGAACCGAACATGACACTGCGATTCGTTGTGACCGTAACACCTACAAAATTGCTTTCGAACTTGTGGCTGTCGTTGTGCAGCATGTGCGAACGCTTTTTATGTTCGGGGTTGACAAGATTCAGTTCTACCATCAGCTGGCAACCGTTACATACACCCAGCGACAATGTGTCGGGGCGTGCGTAGAATTTGTCCAATGCCTCTTTAGCCCTGGGGTTATAAAGGAAAGCACCGGCCCATCCTTTGGCCGAACCCAATACGTCCGAATTTGAGAAGCCGCCGCAGAAAACAATCATGTTGATGTCTTCCAGCGTTTCGCGTCCGGTGATAAGGTCGGTCATCATTACATCTTTGACATCGAAGCCGGCCAGATAGAGCGCGTATGCCATTTCGCGTTCGCCGTTTGTTCCTTTTTCGCGAATGATGGCGGCATGTATTCCCGACGGCTGGCGTCGGTCTGCCGATATGCCGTAAGATGCCAATGTTCCTTTGAATTCGGGATGGAAGTGGAACTCCAGCGGTTGTTGCTTGTAGTTCTCAAAGCGTTCGGCTGCCTTACCGTTGAAACTTTGTTTGGTGTCGAGGCGGTAAGACGTTTCATACCACACATCGCGCAGGTAGTCGATGCCGAATTGGTATGTGGCACCGTCTTTTTCTATCAGGATATGACGTTCTTCGGTCGGATGTCCTAATTTGACGTAGGCCACTCCGGCTTCATCCAGCAGTTTGCGGACATCCGTATTGTGTTTGTCCGAAACCTGGATAACGACACCCGGATTTTCGGCAAACAGAATCTTGACCAAGTCTTTCTCGCCCATCTTGTCCAAAGACAGTTCCATACCGCCTTCCGTATTGGCAAAACACATTTCAAGCAAACACGTGATGAGTCCGCCGGCCGAAATGTCGTGACCGGCCATGATCCAGCCGTTTGCAATCAGCGCCTGTATGGCATTAAACGCGTCGCGGAAGTATTCGGGGTTGGTGCAGTGGGGAACATCCGAACCTACACAATTGAGCGACTGTGCAAATGCCGAACCACCCAGGCGCAGTTTGTCAAAACTGAAGTCAATGTGGTAGAGTGTAGTTTTCGGGTCATTTGCCAATACAGGCGAAACAACCTTCCGGATGTCCGATACTTCACCACCGGCCGAAACGATAACTGTTCCCGGAGAAATGATCTTTTCACCGTTCGGATATTGCTGCGACAGCGACAAGGAGTCTTTACCGGTCGGAACCTTGATGTGCAGGGCGCAGCAGAAGTCGCTCAGCGCCTTTACTCCGGCATCGAGACGTGCGTCCTCGCCCTTTTGCGAACGGCAGGGCCACATCCAGTTGGCCGA
>CATXZX010000195.1 GCA_958404085.1 uncultured Prevotellaceae bacterium
ACACTGTATAATGCTAAGTATAAGCACGAGAAGCGGAAAAGCCTCTGACCCGATGGCTCCGTTCGGCCTGAAAAGTACGTTCATACCCCCGGTCGTACAACAACCCAAACAGCGGTTGACGCGCGCGGAAGCAACGGCCGACTACCGGCAACTGGCAGCCAGTGTCAAAGAAATCTATCCGTCGCTGGACGATTTTATGAGTGAAGCCGAATACACTGCTTTTGTAGAGCGTGAAATCGCCGAGATACCCGAAAGTATTTCTTTGGTGGATTTTGCTCGATTGGTAATGGACTTCAATCACAGGGTACACGATTCGCACATGTGGTTCTCGTATGGCATAAATACCGACAGGCACAAGGATGTCAAATGTTCGCCTTTGTGGTTCGGTAAGGTCGAAGGCAGGGTAAAGGTTCTTGCGGCAACAAAGAAATACCGTGCATATTTGGGACGCGAGATAACGCGCATCAATGGCAGGCCGGTAGATACGATTTGTGCTGAATTGGAAAAATATTTCAATCTTATTTACGATGCCGATGTGCAGTCTGTGAAGGAACTGGAACTGGTAGAGAGTTTGCCCCGTTACTACTATACAATGGCAGAAGAGGCACAGAAAGACAGCCGGACGACCTTTACCTTTGCAGACGGCGAAGAATTGACTGTACAGCTGGAGGACAAGCGTATCGTATCGCAATATGAGCGTATGAACTCCCAAACTCCCAAAACGGCACCGCAATACGCTCTTCAATCAAAAGGAAATTTGTATTCTTCCAGGATAAACGATAGTACGGCGTACATCCGGCTAAAAACTTTCAGCCTGATGGATACTGAGTTGGAGCAGATGCTTGCATTTATCGGCCAGTTGCAAACGAACGGAACAGAGAATCTGATCATCGACTTGCGCAACAATCCCGGCGGTTATCCGCACGTAGTGTACAAACTGGTTGAAGCGGTAATGGATGAACCGATAATACACGAAGGAGGCTATCAAAAGGTAAATGCACAGACTTTCAGCGGGACGCTGAATCTTGGAGGAGAACCGATGTTTAACGAGTTTAAGCAGGTGGAAGGGAAGAAAGGTTTCTATCTATATAATAAGGATGAATCGGTGGAGAAGGATAGTGCCCGGCACGATGTGTACAGAGGGCGTATTTATGTGCTTATCAACGGAAGGTCGGCTTCGGCATCTACTACTTTTGCCGGAATCATGAAACGAAACAAGCGTGGCTACATCGTAGGACGTGAAACCAAGACGGCGTATCATTGTATGAATGCTGTGAAGTTTGCCGATATCCAGTTGGCGAACAGTATGTTCAAATGTCATATACCTATAGTCCGTCTGGTGCAGGACGAGTTTGTAAGCGATGAATTTCCATACGGAAGAGGTGTCATCCCCCACCTGAATATTCCTCTTTCTTACGAAGAAATAACTACGAATAGTCAACGGATATACACAAAGACATTGGAATTGATAGCGAATGGTATTTACTTGGAAGATGAGGCGAAACAAACCGCAGAATACCAACTTTGGACTTGTATAAAGGATAACGGAATATATTTGCTGATAGTTTTTTTGCTGGTTATGGTATTAAGTTGCTTCGTCTACGGACACAAACGGCAAATGAATGGAATCAAAGAATAAAATCGTAAATAGATTATTCCCATTCATGCGAAGGGGGATTTTTGAGAATATAAAAAAGTTTTACCGGACAGCAATATAAACGTATCTGAGCATATTCGATCGCCATATCAAAAATCTTTGTAATTTTGTATATAGTAACAGTAAAGACAATATGAAATGACCCAAGAGCAACAGGTTATTGAGACAATGCGCGGTCAAGGAGGTTTCGCAACTCTTCGCCGGCTTAACGAAGTCATGGATTTCTCAACATGGAAAACCAAAACTCCGGAAGCCAGCGTCAGGAGAATTGTGCAGAATAGCGAAGCGATTTTCCGGATTCAACCGGGGTTGTGGGCTCTTGAAGAATCACGAGATAAAGTTCTGAAGAATTTCAATATCAAGGAAGGAGACTCTAAAAGCATCGAACAGTTCAATCATGCTTATTATCAAGGACTCCTGATAGAAATTGGTCATTACCGAAATTTTTCGACCTACGTTCCTCCGCAAGACCAACACCGTTTGTTCCTGGATAAAGAATTAGGAGATTTAACCGACCATAAACTGATACCTCAATTTACATTTGAGATTTTATTGCGTAAGGCCAGGACTGTTGATGTAATCTGGTTCAACGAAAGAAGTATGCCTACTCATTTCTATGAGATAGAACATACTACGGATATCAAAAATTCCTTGTCAAAATTTTACGAACTTCAGGATTTCTTTTCCTCATTCTATATTGTTGCCAATAGCCATAGAGAAAATGAGTTCAAGGATAAAATCAATGCTTCTATATTCTCCCCGATAAAAAGTCGCGTCGAGTTTATTACATATGATAAGGTTGCGTCTCTGCACTCGAATCTTTCCCAACAAGAACATTTAATCTGGTGAGCTATGAATGATATATCAGATATAGAGTGTCCGGATGTAAATGAAAATTGGTAATATCAGAATCATCGATTTGTTCACAAGTATAAGTCTTATCAAACCGTAGAATACAAAATAAGTTTCGGGCGAAAGAAAAAGTTCGTTTTGCTTTCGGCAAAGCGATTAAAGCCATATCTTTGCTTACTCATTTAAAGATAGCTGTTTATGTTGACGAATGTACACATGTCCCGCTTAATTGAGGAACAGGCCCGTAAGTACGGAGACCGTACGGCGCTTTCGTATCGTGATTATCAGAAAAACGCATGGATCCCCATCTCGTGGAACCGTTTTGCCCGGACCGTGCAGACCGTGTCGAACGCATTGATAGCATGGGGCGTAGAGATTCAGGAAAACATCGGCGTATTTTCGCAGAACAAGCCCGAATGTCTTTTTGTGGACTTCGGTGCATACGGCGTACGCGCTGTCACGATTCCCTTCTATGCCACCAGCAGCAATGCCCAGGTCAAGTATATGGTAAACGACGCTGCCATCCGTTTCCTCTTTGTAGGCGAACAGGAACAATACGATACGGCTTTCCGTATCTATTCTATTTGCGATACATTGGAGCGAATCGTGATTTTCGACCGTGCTGTCGTGAAGAATCCGCAGGACCACCTTTCTCTTTATTTCGACGAGTTCTTGGCCATCGGGAAAGGTTTTCCCCATCAGGATGAAGTGGATCGCCGCAAGGACGGCGCATCGTTCGACGAACTGGCCAATATACTCTATACCAGCGGAACAACCGGTGAGAGCAAGGGCGTGATGCTTACTTACGCCATGTATCACGAAGGATTCCGTGTCAACGACCTGCCGTTGCCGCTTAGCGAGAAGGATGTGATACTCAACTTTCTGCCCTTTACGCATGTTTTCGAACGCGCGTGGTCGTATCTCTGCCTGGCCGAAGGCGCCCAGTTGGCCGTCAACCTGCGTCCGGCCGACGTGCTTCAGTCGCTCAACGAGGTACATCCCTCATGTATGTGTTCCGTACCTCGTTTTTGGGAAAAGGTATACGCCGGTGTCATGGAGAAGATTGCGTCCGGAAGTGCGGTTCAGCAGGCACTGATGCGCGAGGCCCTTTCCGTCGGCCGCCGCTACAACCTGGACTATCGCAGCAAGGGACTGACGCCACCCCTCGGCCTGACAATCCGTTACAAGTTCTTCGAAAAAACGGTTATCCGTGTATTGAAGAAAACCCTCGGTCTCGAAAACGGCAATTTCTTTCCGACGGCCGGTGCGGCCATACCCCGCGAAGTGGAAGAGTTTGTACATGCCTGCGGCATTAACATGACTGCCGGTTACGGTCTTACCGAATCTACGGCCACTGTGTCGTGCGACTGGCCGGGCAAACCCTATACCATCGGTTCGGTCGGCCATCTGATCGATAAGATAGAGGCTAAAATTTCCGACGAAGGTGAGGTGCTTTTGCGCGGAAAGACCATAACGCCTGGGTATTACAAACGCGAGGAGGCTACCCGCCAGGCCATCGATGCCGACGGTTGGTTCCATACCGGCGATGCCGGCTACATCCGCAATGGCGAACTTTTTCTGACCGACCGCATCAAGGATCTTTTCAAAACCTCGAACGGCAAGTATATAGCTCCCCAGATGATAGAATCCAAACTGGTGGTGGACCGCTACATCGACCAGGTTGTTGTCGTGGCCGACCGTCATAAGTTCGTTTCGGCCCTCGTTATTCCCGAATACGGCCAGTTGGAAACCTATGCGCGCGAACATAATATATCTTGTGCAGACCGTGCCGCCTTGTGTGCCCATCCGCTTGTCAACGACTTCATACGCGAGCGCATCGCGACATTGCAACAGGAATTTGCCCATTACGAACAGGTCAAACGTTTTACACTCCTGCCCGAACCGTTCAGCATGCAGCGCGGCGAACTGACCAATACGTTGAAGGTGAAGCGCCCCGTGGTGTACGAACACTATGCGGCTGTGATAGAGAAAATGTATGCTGACGCCGAGCAGGCTGCTGCGCCGGATGCCAAGAACTGAATACAATCCGATAGCCTATGATTGTCACGCTTCTGATTCTGGCCGTAAGTGCCGTTTGTTTCATGTCGGGACGCATCCGTTCGGACATGGTGGCGCTGTGTGTGTTGCTGGCGTTGGTTCTTACCGGTATTCTGACACCCGACGAGGCCCTTTCGGGATTTTCGAACTCCGTTGTCATCATGATGGCCGGCCTTTTTGTTGTGGGTGGCGCCATCTTTCAGACCGGGCTGGCAAAGATGATAAGTAG
>CATXZX010000196.1 GCA_958404085.1 uncultured Prevotellaceae bacterium
GTCTATGAGCAGGTAGATAGGTGTCTGGCTTCCGGCTATTTCTTCGCATCGGCCCTCTGTAGTCAGCAGGTCTTCTATGAGTATGGCTTCGCCGTTGATGTCCAAACGGTTCAGGCCCTGTTGCATGTCGATCTCGAGCTGCTGTCGCAAGGTACGACCTTCGGATATGTGCAACGGCGCCAGCACGGTGAAGCGTGTGCCGGGCGTGTAGGACAACATACAGTTTACCAAGTCTTCGGGCGTGTGCCGCTTGACTTCTTCGCCGCTGACGGGCGAGAATGTTCGGCCGATGCGGGCGAACAGCATACGGAGGTAATCGTATATCTCGGTCGATGTGCCCACGGTTGAGCGCGGGTTACGGCTGCTTACTTTCTGTTCGATGGCGATGGCGGGCGGAATGCCCTTGATATAATCGCATTCGGGTTTTCCCATACGTCCCAGAAATTGCCGGGCGTATGTGGAGAGGCTTTCGACATAGCGTCGTTGCCCTTCAGCATACAGTGTGTCGAATGCCAGCGACGACTTTCCCGAGCCAGACAGTCCGGTGACGACAATGAACTTGTCGCGCGGGATGTCGACGTCGATGTTCTTCAGGTTGTTTACGCGCGCTCCCTTGATGCGAATACATTCCTCCATAGATACCTTTTCGTTTTAAACTTTTGTTGAACGAGCAAAGATAACCATAAATTTGTGGAAAACATTTATTCCAGCTCCCTCGAAAAAGTGAATTTACAGTTTTTAGCAACCTCTTTCCTCCTTGTGCCGTTTATCGGGCATTTTGTATTTTTTGATTTTTAGGGGTGTCCGGTAAAAATTTGTCACCTCTTGTACATCACCGGAGTTCTGTCGTAAAACGGCAACCGGCGCAGTACACTACGTCGGGCCTTCTTTTATGGATTAAGTGGCCCTAAATTAAAAAAAGAAGGCCCGGACGACGTACGGACCTGTATTGTGGTATGTGGGTTATCGGGGATGCGGATAGCATATCTTTCGTTCTAATCTCCGCTTTTTCCGCTTATTTCAACAATTTCCTGTCGCTACTATCGCCGCTCTCCAGCACGCTCATCTGTTGGATGGCAATGCGGTTGAGCTTGACGAGGCGTTCGCCCTGTGGCATGCCCTGATTGATGAATACGGCATTGAGGTTCTCCATGTTCGAGAGGCATATAAGTTCATTGATGGTGGCATAGTCGCGGATGTTTCCTTTGCGGTCGGGATTGGCTTCGCGCCATTGGCGGGCCGTCATGCCGAACATGGCTACGTTCAGTACATCGGCCTCGTTTGCATAGATGATGCTTGCCTGTGCCTGCGTAACCTCCAGGGGAATGAGGTTCTGCCGGATGGCATCGGTGTGTATGCGGTAGTTTATTTTAGAGAGTTCGCGTTTGGCCGACCAGCCGAGTTGCGCCTGCTCTTCGGCCTTCAAACGTTGGTATTCCTTGACGAGTAGCAGTTGGAATTTGGGCGAAATCCACATACCGAAATGGTAGGCAATGTCTCTGTGTGCGTACGTGCCTCCATAACGCCCAGCCTTAGAACGTATACCGATTGCGTGGGTGCGTTCTATCCATGTTTTCACGGAAAGGACAAAGTTGTTACTTCCTGCTTCATTTTTAATTGTACCGAATTCGGTATAATTAAAAACGGGATTATAGAGTATTTCCCATTCACCAAGGTATTCAATAGTGCTTTTCAGACTAAGCCAGCGGAAGATGACGTGCTCTTGAAATTGGCTTCGTGCCATGTCCGTAAGGCTGATGTAATCTTCTTCGTTGTACTTGACAACACTGATATCTGTGTTTTGAACGGTAATTTTTGCCATTGTACATTCTGATTTATTGGTATTCAATTACAAAAGTATTAGAAATCCATGAAAATGTCTTTCTAATACAGAATAATCTGCCCCATTTCCCGTTCATTCTTAGTATTTTGCGGAAGAATTTGCGAGTTTTTGGGCGGTTTATGTCTGTAAGGGGCTGTTGTTGTGAGGAAACTTTGTATATTTGCCCGTAGTCAGTTTAAATAAATTCTGGTATGATGGATTTCGAACTTATACTTCGTCTGTTCTTGGCCGGTCTGTTGGGGGCCGTAATCGGCATTGAGCGTGAATTTCGTTCCAAAGAGGCCGGATGTCGTACGCATTTTATGGTAGCCCTCGGGAGTGCGCTGATTATGGTTGTGTCGCGGTATGGTTTTACCGATTTTGCCGGTGTGGCCGGTTATCAGCTCGATCCGGCGCGTCTGGCCGCCCAGGTCGTATCGGGTATCGGCTTTATCGGTGCCGGTACCATTATTTTTCAGCGTCCTATCGTGCGCGGTCTGACTACGGCTGCCGGTATCTGGGCTACGTGCGGTATCGGGTTGGCTGTCGGAGCCGGGTTATATATGTTGGGGATTGTTGCGACAGTGTTGGCACTCGTAGGGCTCGAATCGTTGACTTTTATTTTTCGTCATACGGGCATGCACAGCATCATTGTCGAATTTTCTACGACTGACCCCGACGCCCTGAAACGGATTGTAGCTCCTGCATTGGCCGAATCTCGTCGTGTCACTTCGTATGAGATGAGCGAAAGCGTAAAAGGAACGCACCCAGTCTACGATGTGAGAATGGTAGTCCGGGTGCGTAGTGTGGCTGAGGAAAGCGCTTGGCTTTCGCGGTTGATGAATGACGAGTCGCTGGTGATCAGACGGGTGGAATGAAGCGCCGGCCGTCTTGTCCGGCATCAGTCGATGAATCTTCGGGTTAGTCCTTCGAATTCTTCGATGCGCCGGTCGCGCAGGAAGGGCCACCATCGGCGCACGTTTTCGCTGCGTTCCAAGTCTATTTCCACCAATAGGTTTTCTTCTTTGTCGATGTCGGCTTGCGCAAGGATTTCTCCCTGTGGCCCGGCAACGAAACTGCTTCCCCAAAATTGGATTCCGTTGGTTTGTCTGGACGGATCGCTCTCGAAGCCTGTCCGGTTGACGGCTATGAGCGGAAGACCGTTGGCTACGGCATGTCCGCGTTGTACGGTGATCCAGGCCTCGCGTTGGCGCTGTTGTTCGGCTGCGGTGTCGGATGTCTCGTATCCGATGGCCGTGGGATAAATCAGAAGGTCAGCTCCTTGCAGTGTCATGAGGCGCGCTCCTTCCGGATACCATTGATCCCAGCAAACTTGTACGCCCAGTTTTCCGACAGAGGTGGTGATGGGGTGGAAACCGAGGTCTCCGGGGGTGAAATAGAACTTCTCGTAATAGGCCGGATCGTCCGGAATGTGCATTTTCCGGTACTTGCCGGCGATGCTGCCGTCAGTATCGAACACTACAGCCGTATTGTGGTAGAGGCCGGCTGTTCTCCGTTCAAAAAGTGAAGTGACGATGACGATACCTAACTGCTTTGCCAGTTTACTGAAGAAGTCGGTTGATGGGCCTGGTATGGGTTCTGCCAGGTTGAAGTTTTCCGTGTTTTCCGTTTGACAGAAGTAGAGCGAATTATGCAATTCCTGTAAGACGATAAGTTGAGCTCCCTGTTTGGCCAGTTCTTCGATGTTGTTGGCCAATTTGCGCATGTTTCCGTTATAGTCTGCCGTGTTGCTTTGCTGTATGAGGCCGACTTTTATTTTCGAAGGTTTCATATATGTATTTATTTGTTTCGAGGTTTTAAGTGGGGGTAATCGGTTTGTCCGGAACTGGTTATTTTTCGTTTCCCCATTGCTCGTTGGGGGTACGTCCCAGTACGAAGTGCAGTTTTCCGCCGGCTACAATATCTGCATGGTCTATGTAGCAGCGGTTATATGGCTTTCCGTTGAGCGTGGCTGATTGTATGTAGCAGGCGTCGGGTCCATTGCCTTCGGTCGTGATGGTAAATGTTTTCGCTTTGGCATACCGGCGGTCCAGTTTTATCTCTATGCGGTCAAATACCGGAGTCGTCAGCTCGTAGCGTGTCTCTCCCGGGCATAGTGGGTGGAAACCCATCGAAGCCAGTATGTACCATGCCGACATTTGGCCTACATCTTCGTTGCCGCACAATCCGGTCAGATGGTTTTTGTAGGCATTGGCGCAAATCAGGCGGCTCCAGTATTGTGTGAGCCAAGGTGTGCCGAGCCGGTTGAAAAGGAAGGGTACATGATGTACTGGTTCGTTTGCATGATTATAATACATATTCCATAAAAAGTCGCGTGGCGTGTTTTTGAAGAACGTTTTCAAATCGGATAGAACTTTGTCGCGGCCTCCCATGATTTCAACCATACCGTCTACGTCGTGCGGTACGAACCAGCCTTGCTGGTAGGGGTTGCTTTCTGTGCATCCGTAGCCTTCCTGAAGACGGCCTTTTGCTGGCCATTTAGCCCACGAGCCATCGGCATTGCGAACACGGAACCATCCTTTTTCCGTGTCGAATATCCGGCGGTAGGCTTGTCCCCGTTTCTTGTAAACGTCGGCGTCGGTTGTTTTACCCAGTGCCTCGGCCCATTCGCCCACGCACCAGTCGAAATAACCGTATTCCAGCGTCTCGGATATGCAGTTGTTTCCGGGTGAGTAACCTTGTTCCGGGTGATGGCCGATGCGGTCGGCCGTTTGGCGAGCCAAGCGATATGCTTTTTCTACATCGTAGTTGCGTATGCCTTTTTTCCAGGCGTCTACAATGACGGCTATGGCCGGATTTCCGAGCATACATCCGCTGTATGCATTTAGAAATTCCCAACGTTCGTAGACACCGGTTCCGTTTTCTTCGGCCAGTGTGACGAATGAGTTGATCATATCGTTTACCATTTCGGGATTGATGAGGTTTTGCAGCGGAAACT
>CATXZX010000197.1 GCA_958404085.1 uncultured Prevotellaceae bacterium
GATCAGCGCCGCCCCCCGGGCGAATTCCAGCATTCAGCGTATCGATAAGCGGGTCACGCCGTAGGATGTTTCCGATACGTTTTTCAACAAAATAATCGGCCCCCGGCGAATCGAACTCATAATTCTCCACCAGCGGAACCCACATCGGACACGGCTCACCCGACACGGTCACATCGGGATACAACTTGGTTATTTCCATCTCGTACGAACCGGAATAGATGGTTCCCGCCGTAGCCAGCACACCTACGTGCCGGCTACGCGTCAGGCTGCCTACCACCTCTGCCGTAGGGCGTATGATCCCCAATACGCGACGTTCGGAGTCGAGTCCCGGCAAATCATGCTGCTGGATGGTACGCAACGCCTTGGCCGAAGCTGTGTTGCACGCCAGTATCACCAAGTGGCAACCACGCTCAAAAAGAGCCCTGACAGCCTGCAACGTATACTGGTAAACCACTTCATAGGAATGGGCGCCATACGGGGCACGGGCATTATCGCCCAAATATAAATAATCGTAACCGGGAAGGACAGCACGGATACGCGACAATATCGTCAGCCCGCCGTAACCGGAGTCGAAAACGCCTATCGGGCCACAATCAATCTTTTTGCCGGACATCATTCCCACTTTATCTGACTCAATTTAGTCTTCACCTGCAGTGTAACGTCCTCGCCACAGCCCGAATGTATAAAAGGAAAGGCACGGCCGTCCGTATTCAGGATATACTCATATCCCTTTTCCATACCGACAGCCCGTATCGCGCTGTCGAGCTTGGCCTCCAAGGGCTTCATCATTTCGCCCTCAGCCTGTTTAAGCAGACGCTGTGCATCTTTACGGAATGCGATGCCCTTTTCCATGGCCTCCTGCATTTCTTTCTGACGCTTCAACAGGATATTCAACGGAAAATCTTTTTGTCCTTGCAGGAAATCGGCAAACATCCGGCTGAACATTTCTTCGTTATGCACGGCTTCAGCCTCGTATTTTCCACGCAGTTCTTTCAGGCTGTTCTGCACACCCGCATATTCCGGCATCGAACGATAGACCGAATCATAACTCAGATAACCGAATTTGTATTGCGCCGATACGACATGGGGAATCAAGCTAAAAAGTACCGACACCAAAGCGGCTAAAGCATACTTTTTCATCCTTATTATATTTATAATTCCACGCCATGTATCTCCGCCGGGAATCGAACCCGGATCAACAGTTTAGGAAACTGTTGTTCTATCCATTGAACTACAGAGACAATAGCACGGGCAAAGGTAATGATTTTGCCGCGAACAAACGAACTTTTTACGTTTTTTTGTCCCGGCAGCAAATGACAGTCAAACTCTGTAGAGTCCAACTCCAGACAACAAGATCCTACGGGAGAATTATACGTTCAGTAAGAATTATAATTGAGAAAGTATCAAAAACAAATACAATCCGCCATTCTGCCATACAAACGGAACGAGTAGCTTTATCCTTCATTGCCACCCGTTCCCCTGTAATATTCCATACGCCCGTACAGCGCAGTCTTAGTTTATCGCTATCTTGCCGTTACGGCAATTATGACCATCAAACGCTCTTACTATGTAGACACCCTTACGAAGACCTGAAAGCGAATATACAGTCTGTTCCGGCGATGTAACGCCCGAATGAACCAACCGACCCGACAAATCGTACACCTCCACGCAAACCGGTCCGTCAAACGCATTGGTATCCACATAAGAGGCACCCGGCTCATTCACCAGCCAGGTTTTATCCGGTGCCAGCACATTGTCTACAGCTGTCGGTTTATTTTTACGCTGATAAAAACGGACATAATCTACATAATACGTTGCAGGTATTCCCGATTCATCAATACCGTCAGGGGTCCGAAGAGCCAGATTCAACAACAGGAACATGGGATTCTTAAAAGGATATTCGCTCTTGCAGAAGTCACCGACAGGTTGCGCCGTACGCTCCTGAGATGTCACATTCAATAGTTCGTCGTCCAAAAACAAACGAATACTCAAGCTATCCCAATCCATACGCCACACATGATATTTGTCCGCCCAGTCTTTATCTTTGTCCGTAAAATGTGTGAACGGAGTTTTCACTGTGCGCCACTGGCTACCACCTTTAGCATCCGACCACGCCACATTGGCAAATATGCTCTTCTGATAGAACTCAAGAATGTCCACCTCGCCGCACGCCGGCCACGAGCCATTTACCTCAGGGTATCCTTTTACCCAAATAGCCGGCCATGAGCCGCTGCTTACCGGTATTTTGGCACGGACCTCTATCCGTCCATACTTCAAGTCGTGCTTATGCTGCGTAATGATAGAACTGGAAGTATATTCGGCATACTCGCGATTCTTTCGCCAGTCTGACGATCCAGGCTCATAATTAGGATTTTTCACTCGTTCACGACGGGCTGTAATCACCAGATTACCATTTTTGCACACTGCATTGTCGGGCTGGTACCACTGCGGCTCCGAGTTACGTACAAATCCTCGTTCGAATGTCCAGTCATCCGGATTTACAGGACCGTCGATATCAAACTCATCAGCCCATACCAATTTCCACATATCATTGTCCGATTCGTTTCCGCCGAGGTCCTCTTCGTCCACCGGATCAAAATGCCAGATCGACGCACTGCCTATATTTACTGTACGCCAGGCAACCATCGTTCCGTTTTTGTCGGCATGGATAGGATTTTTTCCGCTATTCTCACGCACCAAATAAGCACGCTGCTCGCCCAACGACTCCAAGGTAAAGGCCGTACCCGACGCCAGACTTGCCTCCGAAGTAACCTTTGCGCTTAGCGTCCCAGGATTTTTCATATAACGTCCCGTCTTACGGTTGACGATTTTCACCTTCCCTTTTCCGAAGCCTACAAATTTCCACATACAACTGGCATCATTCGACCAGTCGTTCCATTTCAGTTGTTCGCCTCCCTTAGTCGTAAGGTCATAGACAACTCCGTTCTGACAATAGCTCACCGAAGGTCCCGAAACGATGTAATACCAATATTCGTGTTCTGCGTTGCTGAGGCGAACACCCTGTACAGAAGCCTGATAGATTTTTGTAGCCTCCGCTATCTCGGCTTCCGTTGTCGCCGTCTCAATAGCTCTGCGGAATGCGGCCCGGTCCTCTGCCGCATAACAGCCCGGAAGCAATCCCTCCATCGTCCGATTTTCCAACAAAAGAAGTGCTGTGTTACGTGCGGCCTCCAACGAAGCGTCATCCGCCATCCTAACCATACACGGAACTGAGTTCGACACATTCGCAGCATTTACTTCTTCACAAGGCACTCCCGCCGACAAGAACAGTAATGCGCCCATACCGATTTTGGAAAGTAATGATTTCATTTCTCTATTTATTTTATTATAATGAATAATAGGGCTTATCACGAATATTTTCCGACTTCCTGCTTTTCTGCTTATTCCATAAACAATTATTTCTTTCCTGCGGCTTCGGCCTTTGGAAGCCTCGCCGCTACGATTCGGGCATAAACACGAAATAGACGGCACCCACCAGGCAGGCACAGGCGGCCACATGGTTCCAGTGCAACTTCTCGCCGCTCAGGAAGAACACGGACATAATCGTAAACACGACGAGCGTAATGACTTCCTGGAGTATCTTCAGCTGCATCAGCGAGAAGGGGCCGCCGTTGTTGTTGAACCCCATTCTGTTTGCCGGTATCATGAAACAGTATTCGACGAAAGCGATGGCCCACGAAAACAAGATGACACCGATAAGCGGCCAGTTTTTCGTAACGCCGGTGGCCTGCAACTTCAGATGGCCGTACCAGGCCAGTGTCATAAACACGTTCGAAACAACGAGAAGGAGTATTGTCAACAGTTTCAAATTCATAACCGATTTATTTTAAAGCGTACAAAATTACATCTTTTTCAGATTCTATGCCCGGCCAGTTCCCATTTTTTACGAAGACCGACGTCCGACGAACTATTTAAATCAAACCTCGATTGTTCCCGAACCGGCAAGGCGGCCATAACCGGGGCCTCCCGATCCGAAACTGAAGGCCCGAATTTCGAAACAGAAGGCCCGGAAAGCGCACCACCTGCGCCCGGATGACAGACAGTCCCGCTTTTTTACCGCTAAATTCAGGCCCGAACCGGCACGATGCCATTGGCGGAAAAGATATTCTTCGTATATTTGTTCCGCCAACCGGTTCTTTGCCCGGGCGGAGCGGACCGGCGGAACAAACCAGACATCAAACATACATTAAATTACCCATGACCAAAAAACAACTGACATTTGCTTTCGCACTGTTATCCTGCACATTTACGTACGGATTGTCTTTTCACAGTCCGCAGGGCCCACGCTTCCCGCAGGCAGCCTCCGGGGCGCCGGCCTCGCGCGCGTCCTCTATTAATAAGGGGGACAAAACGGGCAACGTGCTGTTCGAAATCGGAAAACACGACCGTTCGGCAGCGGAATTTGCCCTTTTTCCCGGCCAGTACGACCGTTTTCTGGCCAACTTCGGCGGAGAAAAGAGTTTTTACGTCGGATATTCTTCTCCGCAGAAGCACTGGCCTTACGTTCTGCCCGGCCCGCTCGACGGATGGGCCGGCGGCGGTTACTGGGCCGGTTACCACCCGCGCCATTTTCCGTCCCTCTATTTCCAGCTCGACAAAGCGGCCAAGCAGGGCGAGTGCTGCTTCTCCGTCTTCTTTGCCGGTATCAACAAAAGACATACGGCCAGGCTGCGGGTCGAGGTCAACGGCCACCGTTTCGAACAGGAGATACAA
>CATXZX010000198.1 GCA_958404085.1 uncultured Prevotellaceae bacterium
GGCCGACGTCGACGCCATCGTGGCGGCTAACGAAGCCTTCAACAAGGCTTATCCCGACACGACGCTCCTCTCGGATGCCATCAGTCAGACAGACAAATATGCCAGCCAGGCCCTCGTCGTAGCCGACGGCCAGGAAGCAGCCATGGGTATGTGTACGGACCAGTCGAAGGTGGACGACATGGCCGCTGCCGTTACGACAGCCCGCGCGGCCCTCGACGCCAACGCCAAGATGACCCGGGCTGAAATCGACGCTCATGTGGCTGATCTGACTGCAGCTAATAAGGCATTCTTCGACGCTGTGGTTATGCCCGAGCCTAACAAATGGTATTTCATGGAGAGCAAGTGTACGGAACGCGAGGACGGAACACTGGGCTCCATCGTTTATCCTTCTTCCAATGCCATCGGTGCCCAGGTCGTATGGGGCAGCAGTATTGCTGACGGCGGTCTGATGAATGTGAAATACCTGTGGCGCTTCGTGCCGGTAGCCGGCAAGGAAGACGTGTATGTCGTGCAGAACATGGGTACGGGTTACTACCTCGGTGAGGACCATGGTTCTCCGTTCTTGCTGTCCGATACCATCGTAGAATTCAAAATGGCTTACATAGCCGGCGGCGAACTTTCGATTATCCAGAACAAGGACGGAGCTCGTCCGGCCCATGCCGCCGCATCGGGCAAGACACTCGTTCCGTGGAATTCCGGTAAGGGAAGCGCTTCTGCCTGGACTTTCGTCGAGGCCAGTGCCGACGAACAGATCATGGAGGCAACGCTGGACGAGAACCGCGGCGACATCTTCTGTCTGCCCTACGACATCACGGGCGAATTCTACGGTTACAACTTCGACGAAGGTATCGACGAGGCTGAAGTCAAGGCTTACACCATCACCGACGCCCGTTACGACGAGAACGGCGACATCACCGAAATCGGTGTGACGACGAAGGAAATCGGCGACGAGGGCATTCCGGCCGGAACTCCGTTCCTCTTGATTGCCGGCGACATCAACGCCGAAGCGGGCGTATCGCTCCAGGTAGACCTCGGCCTGATCTTCGACAGCGAAATCAGCACCGTGGCCAAGGAAGACAACGGTATGATCGGACTTATGAGTACGACGACCGTAAAGCAGAAGGGCATCGGTTACTTCTCGCTCGCCGACGGACTCCGGAGAAGCGAAAAGAGTATCTCTATCAGCGGCCAGACGGGTTACATCGACGGCCACAAGGTGAAGGCCGGCGGCGAAGCCGAGTTCTACATCCCCGTGAAGAACGGCGTGATTACCGAAATCAAGCAGGCTGTGAAGGATTCGAAGGCTATCGTGAATGTCTACACCGTAGACGGCAAGCTGGTTCGCAAGAACGTAAAGAACGCCGATGCCCTGAAGGGTCTCCAGAAAGGGCTCTACGTAGTGAACGGCAAGGTTTACTCCGTGAAGTAAATAAAAAATAGGTTAGTTAAGATTCCCCGTTGTCCGTTTCCGGACGGACAGCAGACGAAAAGGCTGCGCCGTAAAAACATTCATTACGGCGCAGTTTTTGTTTTACGATGTCTGAGGATTCCTGATTTTACACTATCGTGGCGGTGTAAAAGCGGGTATAAGAAGGTGCAGTTCATTTTGACACAGCCTCATGGATTTTGCGGGCCGCTGTGCGGACCGGCGTATCAGTCGCGGAAATCCATCGGAACATCGTCCTTGACGCGTTCGGCTCCCTTAGGCTCGGCATGGTGTCCGGGCTGGCGTACGTCGAAGTAGTAGATGTTCAGTTTGTCGAAGAGCTTGTAGGCCGCTTCCATGCGTCGGCTGAAGTCGGCATAGTCTTTGTTTTCCGGTTGCGTCCATCCCGATTCGGCCACGGCGCACAGGCGGGGGAACAGCATGAAGTCGAGGCGCTCCGGAGTGTGGATACGTTCGGTCCATACGTTGGCCTGCAGGCCGATGGCGTGGCGGAGTTCGTCCTCGGGTATGTTCCATTTGGCCAGGTCGTTGTCCGGAAAGGCATAGACATCCTCGAGCGGACAAAAACCGTTCCATACACGGCCCCAGCGGTGCGTCTTGTGCTGGATGAAGTCGAAGTAGAGCGGTCGGCGCGGGCACATGACGGTGCGGAAGCCCGATTTCAGCGCATTCTTCAGGTAGTTGGGCCGGTCGTGGCGCCACCATTGGATAAGCGTGCGGGCCGTGTCGGGTTGCAGGTCGAGCAGTTCGTCCCATCCCATCAGCGTCTTTCCGAGTACCCGTACCGAGTCGGCCATGCGGTGCATGAAGTATCTCTCGGCCTGCTTGACGTCGGTCATGCCTTCGCGGCGCATCAGGGCCTGGATGTGGGGATTGGTTTTCCAGGCCTCTATACCGAAGGACACTTCGTCGCCGCCTATGTGCAGGTAGGGCGAGGGAAAGAGTCCGGTCACCTCGCGCAGGACGTTCGTCAGGAACGTGTAGACCGTGTCCAGGCCCACGTTGAAGGTAAAGTGCGGGTGGTCCTTCGTACCGCCTCCCGACAGAAAGGGGTAGGCACGGTTGGCCGCCGTGGCATGTCCGGGCATGTCAATCTCGGGAATGACCTCGATGTGGCGCGCTGCGGCATAGGCTACGATGGCGCGGATGTCATCCTGCGTGTAGTACTGGAGGCGGCGTTCGCCGGGGTTGCTCCACGAACCGCGTCCCCCCTCTTCGGTCAGGCGCGGGTAACGTTTGATTTCGATGCGCCAGGCCGGTTCGTCCGTCAGGTGCCAGTGGAATTTGTTCAGCTTGTAGCGTGCCATAAGGTCCAGTATCTGCTCCACTTTGCTGCGACCGAAGAAGTGGCGCGACTCGTCGAGCATGATGCCGCGCCAGGCGTAGCGCGGACTGTCGGCTACGGTGCCGGCCGGCAGGCGGCCTTCCGACAGTTGCTGGAGCAGGGTCTGAATGGCATAGAACACACCGGCGCGGCTGTTGCCGGTCAGCGTGACGCCCTGTTCGGCGGTCTCGGTACGATAGGCTTCGGGTCCTCCCTTCAGGCTGGGGTCGAGGCGCAGCAGGAATCCTTTCTTCAACTTGCGCGAAGCCTTCAGCTTGCGTTCGAAACCTTGTTTCCGGAGTTCTTCCTGCAAGTAGCGGGCCTCGGGGGCCAGCGATGCGTCGGCATAGCAGACGGGACCGGCCGGAAGGGCCAGCATCCGGCCTTCGCCGCAGACCTCGGCCGGCTGGGGGATTACGTCGGTTGTTGCGGCCCGGCCCTGTCCGTGCAGGCAGAGCAGGCCGAAAAGAATCAGACGGGCTTTTCTAAAGAGTGTCATAGTCGTCATACGTTGGGAAATGGATTTTTTTTGTTCGTACTACCTGCAAAGGTACATAAAAAAGCCCGAAGCGGTCGTGGCTTCGGGGCGGAAACGCAGGCACCGGTGCGGCCTGTCGGAAAAAGCTGGGCGCTGTTTCGAAACAGCACGGAGGTTTTTCGATATATTTGGGCGCTGTTTGTCCGGAAGGCCGCGCCGGCGGCAACGGAAACATTCCGCCCCGCCGGCATCGTTGCGATGGGGGCGGGGCGGAATGTTGTAGGACTTGAAACAAGCCTTCTGTACGCTTACTTACGCAGGCCGAGTGCTTTTACAATGCTACGGTAGCGTTCGATGTCGCGGTCTTTCAGGTAATTGAGCAGCGCGCGGCGCTTGCCGACCAGACGTACGAGGGCTCTTTCGGTGCTATGATCTTTACGGTTAGCCTTCATGTGTTCCGTCAGATGGGAAATACGGTATGAAAACAAGGCGATCTGAGCTTCGCATGAGCCAGTATCCGTGTTAGACGTTCCGTACTGTCCAAAGATCTCTTTCTTTTTAGCTGAATCTAAATACATAGTTCAAAAAGGATTAGTGATATGATTGATTTGTATGCTTAAAGCGGGTGCAAATGTACGCATTTTTGGCAAACGGACCAAAGTTTTTGCCATTATTTCGCTTAAATCGTGCGTTTTAGGTCACAAAAAAGGAGCAGAAATACTGCATTCCCGCGAAAATACGTAACTTTGCACCCGATTTTTTAAATAGGTATTTTCATATGCAAGACATTCGAAACATCGCCATCATTGCCCACGTCGACCATGGAAAGACTACGCTCGTGGACAAGATGCTTTTGGCGGGAAACCTGTTCCGCGCCAACCAGCAGTCGGGCGAGCTGATACTTGACAACAACGATCTGGAACGCGAACGCGGCATAACGATTCTCTCGAAGAACGTTTCCATTAATTACAAAGGTACGAAGATAAACATCATAGATACTCCGGGACACTCCGACTTCGGCGGCGAGGTGGAGCGCGTGCTCAACATGGCCGACGGATGTATCCTGTTGGTCGATGCGTTCGAAGGGCCGATGCCGCAGACACGGTTTGTTTTGCAAAAAGCGCTCGAAATCGGATTGAAACCCATTGTGGTGGTGAACAAGGTTGACAAGCCGAACTGCCGTCCCGAGGAGGTTTACGAAATGGCCTTCGACCTGATGTGCGCCCTCGACGCTACCGAAGACCAGCTCGACTTCCCCGTTGTTTACGGCTCGGCCAAAGGCAACTGGATGGGCGAGGACTGGCGTACGCCGACCGACGACATTACCTATTTACTGGACAAGATTATCGAGACGATTCCCGCTCCCGTTCAGCTTGAGGGCACGCCGCAGATGCTTATAACGTCGCTCGATTACTCCAACTATACGGGCCGTATCGCCATAGGACGCGTACATCGCGGCAAACTGACCGAGGGAATGAACATCA
>CATXZX010000199.1 GCA_958404085.1 uncultured Prevotellaceae bacterium
CGTCTTCCTGAAGTCTGGATTGTCGCGCTTTTGCTGAAATGCCTTGGCCTTGAGGTAATCGCAGGGGTCGTATTCGTAGGAAATGGGCAGGGGGACGATGTGCAGGTCGGCCAGTCTTTCTTTCAGACTGCCTTCTCCGCCCATTACCATCATCTTGATGAGGGAACTCTGCGTTCGGTCGTTGCTGTCTTTGGCCCGTCCTTCACGCTGGGCTATCCAGATGTTTTCATTTTTCTGGTTGATGGCAAAGTGCATGTAGTTGCTCATGCGCATGCTGCTCTCCAGAAATTGGCGCATGGACAAGGAACGCTGTACGATGAAGGACTTGTTGATGCGTACGAGCGTCTTTATCCAGGGCGTAATCAGCAAATTGTCGCCGATGGCTATCTCGACGGTACACGGGAACCCTGCGTCGATTAAAAGGTACGACAGAAATGCTGAATCGAGTACGATGTCCCGGTGATTGGATATGAATGTGTAACGTTTGTTACCGGCTTTTTCTATCGTGGAATGGTCGAAGGTGATACCGTGTGTGGCATTTTCGACCAGTTTTTTCAGTAGAGGATAGAAAAAGACCTTTTGTACTTGTTGGTTGGTCTGGCATTGGCGCAAACGTTCGGCCAGTATTTCGAACGGTGTGTCTGGAAACAGTCCGGCCACCACGTGCCGGAAGTTTTCGTCGGCAATCAGTTTTTCAAAGGCACCGGGTAATTCTTCAGGAGCGTATGGACGGATTTCGTCGAAATCGGAAGGAATAGTCATGATGCCCTATATATTTGTGAATTTCTGTTCGATAATGTCGCTCATCACGTCGCTGATGTCGAGTCCGGCGGCCCGGATTTGTTGGGGAATGAAGCTGGTGGCCGTCATGCCCGGGGTGGTGTTTATTTCGAGCATGTTGATTTGTTCCTGGTCCTTTTCTCCGGTCAGGATGTAGTCGATCCGGATGATACCGTCGCATCCCAGGAGTTCGTAGATGCTGGATGTGAGTTTGCTGACGCGTTGCGCCGTGTTCTCGGCTATGCGTGCCGGGGTAATTTCGCGGACTTGTCCGTTGTATTTGGCGTTGTAATCGAAAAATTCATTGGACGTAACGACTTCGGTAATGGGAAAGACGACAATACCTTTGGACGAGCGGTAACAACCGCATGTGATTTCGGTTCCTTTCATGTAGGTCTCGACCATTACCTCGTCGCTTTCCAGCAATGCCTTGTCGATAGCGTGCCGTAGCTGGCCGATTTCTTTGACTTTCGTAACACCGAAACTGCTACCGCCGGCATTCGGTTTTACAAAACAAGGGAAGCCGATTTTGTCGGCTATGGCTTCGTCCGAAACTTCCTGGATGTTTTTTTTGCGCAGGAGCATGCTTTCGGCAATACGGACCCCGAATTCTTTTAGGTATTGGTTCAGTGCGAACTTGTTAAAGGTCAGCGATTCGATGAAAACGCCGCTGGTGGAATACGGCATCTGGATCAAATCAAAATATCCCTGAAGTATTCCGTTTTCACCCGGCGTCCCGTGAATGATGATGTAGGCGAAGTCCGGTTTGATACGGCGTTCGCCGTCCTGAAAACTGAAGTCGTTGCGGTCGATGAGTGCGGTACCTCCGTCCGAAGTATGTGCTTCCCATTTCGTATGGCTTAATTCTATGATATAGCGTTCGTATTTTTTCGGATCAATGAATGAGTAAACTCCCTGTGCGCTGCGCAGGGAAACATCGTGTTCGGAAGAATCTCCTCCACATACAATGGCAATGATACGTTTCATATACAGAAATTTTAAATGATTCGGTTAATTGATAGACGTTCCGCGGGTTCCGGACGCAAAAGTGCGCCAGCGTTCGATAAGTTGGGCCATGTCTTCGGGCCAGTCCGATGTAAAATCCAATTCCTGCCCTGTGGCCGGATGCCGGAAGCCTAATGTACGTGCATGCAGGGCCTGTCGGGGACATGTCCTGAAGCAGTTGTTGATGAATTGACGGTAGTTGCTCGACGGGATGCCCCTGAGAATCTGGTCTCCGCCATAGCGGGCGTCGTTGAACAAGGGATGTCCTATGTGCCGCATGTGTGCCCTGATTTGGTGAGTCCGTCCTGTTTCCAAGATGCACTCTACCAGTGTGACATAACCGAAGCGTTCCAGCACACGGTAATGCGTGACGGCCGGTTTTCCGATGCCGGAATCCGGCGGAAAGACGGACATCTGCAGGCGGTCCTTCGGGTTGCGGCCGATGTTACCCTCGATACGTCCCTCGTCGGCTTGCGGATTTCCCCACACGAGGGCGTTGTATTTCCGCCGCGTGGTCTTATTGAAAAATTGAACCCCGAGTCGCGTTTTGGCATCCGGGGTCTTGGCTATTACGAGCAGGCCCGATGTGTCTTTGTCTATGCGGTGTACCAGACCGACGGCCGGATCGTTCGGGTCGTAAGTCTTATCCTCTTTCAGGTACCATGCCAGCGCGTTCACCAGTGTCCCCGTGTAATTGCCGCAACCCGGATGGACGACCAGTCCCGCCGGCTTGTTGATGACCAGCAGGCTGCTGTCTTCGTATACTACATCCAAGGGAATGTTTTCGGGTACGATGGCCGTGTCGAAACGCGGCCGGTTGAGCAACAGCGAAACGACATCCCCCGGTTTGACGCGGTAATTGCTCTTTACCGGGCGTTCGTTGACGTGGATAAAACCGGCCTCGGCTGCTTTCTGAATGCGGTTTCGCGACGTGTCGGGCAGGTGGTCGAACAGAAACTTGTCGATACGGAGCAATTGCTGGCCCTTGTCGGCCGTAATCTGAAAATGCTCGTAGAGACGTTCTTCTTCGTCTTCATCGTCCGGTTCGTTGATGGGGAACGCATCGGGCAGTTCTTCGCTTGCCGGTTCGTATAAGTAGTTTTCTTCAGCAGCCATCATGGTTCTTCCGGCGTCGTATGTTGATTTTCTTTGTCCGATTCAGGTAGGCCGGACTCGTCGTCGTAGGCTGCGCCTTCCGTGTATGTAGAATCGAGTCCCCAGAGGTCATCGCCTGTGGCTCCGTTGCCTACGACCAGCGTGATGGCTGTTTCTACCGGGATGCGTGTGCCTGCATTGACGGGGCGGCCCTGGCAGCGGACTTCGTATACCCAGTCGCGTTCACCGTCGATGTATTCGATGGGGGCCAGCTTGAAGCCGATAGCCGTGAGGCGGGTCTGCGCTTCACGCACCGAACTGTTATCGGCCAAGTCGGGTATGGCTATTGTAGGCTGGTAGCCCGAGTTGACCGTCAGGTAAATAATCCGTCCCGGCTTGACTTTCTGTCCGGCTGCGACGGATTGTTCCAGCACGGCTCCGGCTGACAGGTTCCGTACATAGCCCGAATCGCTTACAACACCGTCAAGCCCGCACGACTGCAACCGCAATGTGGCGCTTTCGGCCTGAAGGCCATGGATGTCGGGAACTGTTATTTCGATGCCGTGGTTCGTGTATTTGTCAAGATACCAAAGCGTTCCATAGATAAGTCCGATTCCAGTCAGACACATGGCAAGCAAGTTTCCAAAGAGAATCGGGCGTTTTATTTTAGCAAAGAAATCTTTTTTCGTCATGGCTGAAATATATGCACTTCACATGCTGTTTCGGCATACAAAGATAGGTATAAAAAACGAAAGAAAGGCGCGAAAGGTAAAGTTCCTTCGGCCTTTCTTTATAAATAATGTATACGCGGCATTTATCGGTTTTTTTGTATTCCGTTCCGGAGCGTATTTTATTTTTCTTTCTTCCCGTTTTCCAGTTCGGTTTCTGCCCATTTCTTCAGCATGTCGATGGCTTTGGCCAGTACGCCGGCCGACCCCTTGAAATGTCCCGAGCCGCTCGGTACGTTCCCTTGGCCGTACCATTCGTAGAAACCCTTGTTCTGAATGACACGGTCTATCATGGGCCGGATTTCGTCGTACGCTTCTTCTACAAATCCGTGTTTTATCAGCTGCTGGATGGTTCTTCCGCCAAACCAGGTCCAGTCTCCTCCGTTCTGGTATACGTATGCCTTGCTCATGCTTCCCCTGAAAAGGTTGTCGGGGTACGGCGGGTAGAGGGTCAGGCCGATGCTCGGCATATTGGACAGGCGTACGTTTTCCAGCATCCGGTCGTTGGCATCCTTGATTTCTTCTTTCGAGAGCAGACCTGCCTCCATAGCCACCGTAGTGCCCCCATGATAGTAAATGGTGTTCTCGTCGAACGTTGCGGGTATGGGCGATGTCGTAAGATACAGGTGCGGGTAGAATTTATGATTCTTGCTGTCCCACAAATGTTTGCGTGCGTTGTCGGCTATCTGCTGCCGCAACTTTTTCCAACGGTCTTTTTGACCCTGGTCGTCGGTCAGTTGCTGCAAGTCGTCCAGCGCAATGATAAACATGGCGTTGTCGTAGATGTCGATGGCCTTGTGCGAGTGTTCGTTCATGTCTACCCCGAAGTCGTCGTTGGGCTGTACGTCGCCCCAGTCGGCCGTCATGGCTCCGTAGAGCAGGCCGTGCTGTGGGTCGAAGCGCTCTTTCAGCAAGTATTCCACCATGCGTTCCATGCGTTCCGATACGGTCTGGCCGGCTACGACCTCCGACAGGATGGAGCGGTCTCCGGTTTTCCGGACATACTTTCCGACAATCTGGATGAGCGACGTCTCCTGGTCCGTCTCTACCGTGTTCTTAAAGCCCACATGCTCCGGTGCGGCGTCCGAATAGTAGG
>CATXZX010000200.1 GCA_958404085.1 uncultured Prevotellaceae bacterium
AAGCGATATCTTTGCGTGATTAGTGATAAGTGGGTTAATCACTTATTAACCCACTTCTTTATCGTCTCCTTCAATTTCTCCTGTGTGAAAGGTTTGGTCAGGAAATCGTTGCAACCCGCTTCGAGTGCGGCTTTGCGGTCATGATCGTAGGCAAAGGCAGTCAGGGCGATGATAGGGACGCCGGGTGATAATTCCCGGATGATTTTTGTTGCGTCCAGTCCGTCCAGGTTCGGCATCTTCATGTCCATCAGGATGATATCCGGATTTATTTCTACAAACATATTGACGGCTTCCATACCATCTTTGGCACGTTCCAGATGGTATTCCTTCCCCAGAATAGCTTTGGTCAGGATATAATTGCTATCCGTATCTTCGGCTATCAAAACGGTTTTCAGCGAGACGGTTTCTTGTGGCGATGCCTGTACATTTTCCGTGCTTTCGCTGTCTGCACTTTGTTCTCCGGCTGCCGTTTTGTTTTCTTCGGGGCTGTTTTCAGTTTTTTCCTTATCTTCGTCTTGGGTGGTCTTGGCGGGCAGGGTAAAGATGAAGGTAGTTCCTTTCTCCAGTTCGGAGGTCACGGAGATTTTTCCGCCCAGACGTTCGATGATTGTTTTGCAAATGGCTAAACCCAATCCGGTGCCCTGTGCAAAATTGTTGGCTTTTACAAAACGCTCGAATACCTTTCCTATCTTTTCGGGGGCGATGCCTGTGCCCGTGTCAGTCACATGGAATACGATAGTTTCCCCTTCCCGGTGGTATCCGTAGCTGATGCTGCCTTTGGTGGTGAATTTGAACGCATTTCCTATCAGGTTCGATATCACTTGGAAGATGCGGTTCTTATCAGAGTCTATCAGAATATCTTCGTCGGATGGATCGAATATCAGCTCTACACCTGACGGACAGCGGAATACATGCGCATCATGGATTTCCTTGCACAGCGGGTGCAGGCGGACGGCGGCGATGCTGAACTCCACAATTCCGGCCTCTATCTTCGAGAGGTCGAGAATTTCATTGATGAGTTGCAACAGACGTTCGTTGTTGGCTTCCACAATGTTGTAATATTCTTTGCGCTCTTCCGTATTTTCGCTTTCGGCAATGATGCGTGAAAAGCCTACGATGGCATTGAGCGGTGTACGTATCTCGTGGCTCATGTTGGCAAGGAAGGCTGATTTGAGTTGGTCGGAGGTTTCGGCTTTCTCTTTGGCTACCATCAGTTCCCGTTTCATCAGTTCCATTTCTGTGATGTCCCATTCTATGTTCAGCAGGATGGGGGAGAAGTCTTTGCTCTCTATTTTCATTTTCCGCTTGTCCAGGAAAAGCGGATTTCCATGACCGTCACGTTCTTCTGCAATCCAGTGCATCTCTTGTCCGGTGGTGGCTATATCTTTGTCCTGTCGGCGTTTCTCACGGGCTATTTCGAGAGGATAGAAATCGAAGTCGTCTTTGCCCAAAGCCTCTTCCATAGGGACGTCACGGTTGTACGATTCACGATTGCGGTACAGGTATTTGAAGTTGTTCCTGATATCTTTCACAACAATTCCTGCGGGCAGATGCTCCATGGTTTTGTCCAATATCTGGTTGAACCACTTGATCTGTTGTTCGTGGCGGATGCGTTGTGAAATGTCCCGGCCGAAAGCCCAGATGGTTCCTACGCCTTCATCGCTGGTCACCCAATAGGCATTGCCTTCGTACGCCAGTATTTCTGGGAAGCGCGGCAATGGGTTGTATACCATAAAGGACTGATGTTTCTCTCCCTCCTTGATTGAAGCTATCATCTTTTGCCAACCCTCCAGGGTACGTGTATACGAGCCGATTTCGTATATTTTTAGTTGGCTGATATCATCCGTACTTCCCAGTTCATGGTGCAACTTGAAGAGGCGGTTGGCAAAAATCAGGGTACCGTCTTCCTTGGCGGCGAAGATATCTTCTGTGGAATTGTTGATGGCGTGCGTCAGCAGGTTGATGTCATTGCGGCTTTTTTGGATGTCAGTAATGTTCTGTATGTATCCTTCCAGCGAGATGTTGCCGTCTTTATCGCGTTCGCGACTGAATGTTTTCAGGCGGATATAATGTACATCTTTGTTGTAGAGAATGCGGTAGTCCACAGTATTTTCCATGTTACCTTTCAGATTATCGCCGAGCCAGTTCTCAAAAGTATTTCTGTCTTCGGGCAAGATCAGGTTCAGGTATGCATCCAGTGGAATGGCTTGCTCATCCGTCTTGCACATGATGCCCGTATGTCCGGCATAACCGAATTCGCGGGTGACTGTGTCAAACACCCATCTGCCGATGAATGCGGCTTTCTGTATCTCATATAGTTCCCGGTTTCTTCTTTCCAGCTCCAGTTTGCGCTGGCTGCGTTCGGTGATATCCCGGTATTGGCAAAGCACGAGGTCACCGTAGGGTTGCATGATGCATTTGAAGAAGTAGGTGTCATCCCGCAACATGAGTTCGTAATTGCGGACAGACTTTGTTCTCCGGAGCAAAACTTTCTTGAATTCAGGATAAAACTCACTGTATGTCACCGGAGGTAGCAGGTTCAGCAGATTCTTTCCGAGCAATCTCTCTTCGTTCATAAACCATAGGTCTACGTTGTGTACGGCCATGTCTACACAAACACCGTCCTTGTCCATGAGTATCAGGGTGTCTGATACCATGTTCAGTAGTTTTTCGGAGTTATTTGTGTCTTTCAGAATGCTTTTCATTATTTTCTTTGTATTAGATTTTTGTCGAGGTATTTCCGTCTTAACTTGCCCTTCGTGCTTTTTCCCAGGCTCCGCTTTTATTGCCTTTGCGCTTGCTCAGGTAGCGGAATCCTCTTAGCACATTGACGTTCATGAAGAGGAAGTAGTAAGGGATGAAAAGAATTTTGTTTTTGATGTGTTTCCTGGAGAGGATATATCCCCAGATTCCCATCAGGTAAAACAAGATTTGCAGTCCCAGTATAACGGCGTAGAACAATGGTTGCGCGGTGGTGAAAAGTAGCGCTACGTTGAGAGGGAACAACAGGAACAATAGGATAGGAGTGATGGACCATCGCAAGACACGATGGGATACGTATTGGAAATTGAGCAGACCGTAGCGGAAAGGATTCAGCAGCGGGCGCAAACGCCAGATGGACTGTAAGCCTCCGGCGGCGATGCGTACTTTGCGCTTTTCTTCTTCCTGCATATCGGCGGAGCCGCTTTCGGTGGCATAAGCCGCGGCACAGTAGGCAATGGTGTAGCCACGCATGGCGATGCGGAGGGAGAGGATGAAATCATCGAGTAGTGTGTCCGTCCGCATGTCTTCGAACAATTCCCGGCGTACGGCAAACAGCTCTCCGGCAGCGCCTACGGCTGAGTAGAGTCGTGAATCGAGTGCTTTCAGGGTGGATTCATATTTCCAGTAAATGCCTTCTCCTCCTGATGCGGCATTGTCTTTGCTTTGCATGGCAATGCGTTTTTCGCCTGCCACGCAGCCCACTTTGGGGTTGACAAAAGCATGGACGATTTCGCGCAATGCTTCCCGGTTCAGGTGGGTATTGGCATCGGTGAATACGACGAGTGGTGTTTTCACGAACTTCATTCCGCGGTTGAGGGCGGCGGTTTTTCCTTGTCGCTCGGGTTGGTGGAGGATGGTGGCACGGGGCCAGTGGGAAAGCCGTTCGTTGGTATGGTCGTTGCTGCCGTCCGTGACCCAGAATATTTGCAGTTTGTCTGCGGGGTAATCCAGCGCCAGGCAGTTCTGCATCTTTTCGTCCACCACGTCTTCCTCATTGTAAGCTGCGATGAAGAGTGTGACTTCGGGCAGTTCCTCGTCAGCAGGCATGGGGTAGTGTACCGGTTTGCGGAAAGTTTCTTTAATTTTGACCAGAATGTATAGCACAATTCCGTATCCTATATAAGTATAGAATACGATAAACAGGCTTATCCAGAATAATATCTCGAAAGTTCTCATTGTGTAATGTCCTCAGAGTTGTTTGTTCAAGGTTAACAAAATATTTCTCAAAAGTATGGATAATCTTTTACTGATGCAAGAAAAGAGAGAAAAATAAATAACGGAAAGGATAAGGGGGGGAGATGCTGGCGGGAGTTGTTTGTTTGTAAACGGGTCATGATAATAATTTTAGGCGCGGATTACACGGATTACGCGGATTTATTTTCTGTAATATAGTGTGATAGCGCAGCCTTTAATCCGTGTAATCCGCGCCTAAATTACTATCAGTATTTAGTTCATTTCCATACTTTTCAGAACGCTTCCGTCATGTTGAAATAGAACAACGTCTGATTGTTGACCGTATTTTTACCCAGGTCGAGGCGTACGTTCATACGTGGTTGCACTTCGATGCGCAATCCTACGCCATAATTAGGCAGCACACCTTCTATTTTGCCGGGGGTGGGGCCCATGAATCCGCAGCCTGTCCAGGCCACGAAGCCAACGTGATTGAGCATGCGTTTCAGCCAGGTACTTTTATCGGTATTTATCATCTGACGGTATTCGGCCATGACTACGTGGGACGATTTATCGCGATACTGCCCCATGTAATATCCCCGCAGGTCAAAAGGAGTTCCTGTCAGGATATATTGTGTCAGGGGTACATCGCCGAATACGTTTTTGCTTTGAGCAGTCCAGGCAATGACTTTGCGCTTACCGACAGTCTTATATTGTCGATAGTCTATTTCCAGACGATAGAAAT
>CATXZX010000201.1 GCA_958404085.1 uncultured Prevotellaceae bacterium
ACATGCGCCGTTTCAATGACGGCGACGTCATCACCGTCGAACCGTGGCGCTCGGCTGGCCCTCGTGCTATGCTGCGTGGCCGCCGGTTCCGTCGCAATCGGCCTTGTCATACGTTGCCGGTTGGCCGCCAAGCAGAAACAGCTGAAAGAAATGGCCATCCTAATGGCTGAACGCACCAACCGCAACCGCGAACTGGAAGACAAGGTGGACGACCTTTACCGCAGCCGGCTCGATACGCTCAACATGCTCTGTAACGAATACTTCGAAAAGAACGATTCGGAGAAAATACGGCTTACTCTGTACAACGAGGTCGAGAAACAGATTCTGCACCTGCGCGACAAGAAAAGCCTGGAGGAACTCGAAACGATTGTAAACACATACCTGGACAACATCATGGCCAAAGTAAGGCAACAACTGCCGGAGATGAAAACTGCCGACCTGGATTTTCTTATTTATCTCTTCGCCGGTTTTTCTCCGAGGGCGGTATGTATTTTCACTGACATCAAGATTAAAAATTTCTACAACCGCCGTTCGCGCCTGAAGGAACGCATCCTGTCGTCAGAAGCCCCCGACCGCGAATGGTTCGTGTCTAAAATGTAACCGATAACACGCTCTTTTTCAGCATGAGGAATCCCGATTTTTTCTTCATACTGATAATCAACACGCTGCGTCCCAAAGTGAGGAATACTTCGGGCCGCGAAAATTAAGGATAAGGGGACAGACGGGCCTAACTTTGCACCGACAAAAAAATTAACCCTTTATTCAAAATGAAACGAAACAAACTTTTCTTAACGGCCGCCCTGTTGACGGCTACCGCTGGGCCCGCAACCGCGCAGACACCCCTCCCACTCATGAAGACCAACATAAGTCCGCTGAAACATTTGGTTGACGGAAGGCCCATCTTAGGAGGATGGCACGTCGTACCGAACCTGGGTGTCGATGAGTTCAAGACCACGGGCCGAAAGGTGACCTTTATATCGGATGTCGATACCTTCAGCGTGGAACTGGACGAATGGCAGACTGTAGACTTCGGCATCGTAACCGCCAAAGGCGATACGGCCCTGACCCGCGTCAGGCGCTTGGCGGCCAACCCGTTCGAGTCGCCTGACCCCGAGCTGAAGAAAGTGGCTCCTTCGGGTCTACTAAGTCGCGAACAGGCTGCATTCGACATTGGCGCCCTGCTCTATACGCTCACCGAAGTCCATCCTGATATTTATTCGGTCTGCAAGCAGGTGGACCTGCTGCGCGCCGTCAACGAGGCGAAGGCCTCGCTACCCGACTCGGTCAGCAAACTGGAGCTTTTCCGCCGCGTAGCGCCCATTGTGAGCCAAATCGGTGATGGCCACACCAAAGTATTTTTCCCCTTCAACGATGTGTTTACAAAGGACCTGAAACGCATTCCGTTCTTCTTCAGCGTCAAGGCAAAAGATGTGCTGACGTGTAGGTTTTGCGTCGACTCTATCATCCCCTCAGGGGCCCGCATCCTGGACATCAACGGACACACGGCCGGAGAGATGCTTGACGCCAGCCTTCGCTACATCAGCGGGGAACGCGAACACTTCAAATTCTCGACACTCGACGAGATGTTTTTGGCCTACTTCCAGATGTTGTACGGCGCCGATACCTACACCGTACGCTACACCGAGCCGGGAGCGAAGAAACCGAAAGAGGTCACCTTCCCGGCCATGCTGTTTCAGGACTTTGCGTCGCGTATGCCACACAACAACAGGCAGAAAGACACGCAGGCCGACCTGCCGTACTCATTCAGCATTGACCGGGCAAAAAACGTAGCCCTTCTGAACTTCCGCCGGTGCGACAACGTGGACGGCATGAAGGCGTTTGCAGACTCGCTCTTCCGTACACTGCGAAACGAGGGCATCGAAAACCTCATTATCGACGTCCGGCAGAACGGTGGAGGCAATAGCGCTGTGGGCGATGTGCTGTTGCGCTACGTCGTGCCGGAGCCCTTTGTGCAAATGGAGAAGGCGCTGGTGAAAATAACAGCTTACACGGCCAAACTGTTAGGTTCTACAGACATCAGGCCGAGGATTCGGTTCACCGAAATTCAGCCTGAGTCGTACCTGAAACCGCTCAGCGACGGAGAGGGGCATTTCCGCGGACGGATCTATCTGCTGACATCTAATTATACGTTCTCGGCTGCGGCATCGTTTGCCTGGGCGTTCAAAATGACGGGTGCAGGCTGCGTGATTGGCGAGGAAACCGGCGGCATGAATGTGAGCTACGGCGATTACCTGAACTACCGCATGCCCGTTTCAAGGCTCGCCTGTGGCATTTCCTTCAAACGCTTTTGGCAATTCCGGGCCGACGAAGACGAAATTCACGGTACGATTCCGGACGTGAATGTGCCGGCAGACGAAGCACTTGCCACGGCCTTCGAACTGATAAAGAAAAACAAAAAACGCAAAGGCAGATAAACCGTACCGAAGGGTATCGCGCCCTGTAAGCGCGAATCTTCCTCATCCTTTATCGGAGTCCCCATACTTATACGGATGCCCTTAAAGTGCATAGAGAGCAATAAACAGCAGGCCCGGACAGCGACAATACGCCTTCCGGGCCTGCTGTTTTAAAATACGGGCCACTTATTTCGAATTTGAAGGCCTGTACGCCGCTCCGAACGGCTACCGCTTGGTTCCGCCTGAATACTTTGCACCGATACACACCAGAAAAATCCAACAAATACCGCTTAAAGACATCGGATAATACTTTCGCGACGAACTGCAACAAAAAGTTTGGATTCCGGCTATCAACAAATGCGCCCCAAAAGTCTTGCCGACTTTCAGGGCGCATTCATAAAGAGATATATGCCTTATTTCCGTAACCGTTTCCTTATAAAGAAGAAGGAAAACGACGGTTATTATTTCTTCTTGCTGGCTTTTTTAGAGGCTTTAGCTTCGTCTTTCCAGAATTTCTCAAGGAACTTGACGCCACCTTCCTTCATGCCTTTTGTAAATGCTTCGGCTTCAGCCTGCGTCTTAGCCTCTTCTTCGGGTGCTGCCCAAGCATGCGTGTACCCCTTCACGTCATTCCAGTGACCACGTGTAAAGTCGGGAATTGCAACGGCGGCACAGTTGTTGTCCATCGAAATGGCTCCCAATTCTGCCAAGCAGCACCATTCTGCCAAGTCGTAAACGTCCATATCCAAAGGAAGTCCATTCTGCAAGCAGTAAACAAGGCGGGCGTCCATCGTGTAGTCCATACCGCCGTGACCACCCAGTTTCTTGGAAACCTCGCGGTAACGCTTAGCGATAGGAGACTCATATGCCTTTCTCAAGGCTTCCATCTCAGCCTTCGGCATGAAGCTGTGCGTACTCAGATTATCGACCTGAGGCTTGTGTCCAGAGGCTGCAAGCTGCTTGGAATCCACAGCAAAACCTTCAACAGGATACTTGTTTGCAAAACCTTTGGTACCGGTCAACTGATAGAGACGGTTGTAGGGCTGCGGGTTCATCACATTGTGCTGAATTTCGATAACCTTGCCGTTCTCCGTACGGATGAGTGTCGTCGTATGGTCGCCGTTGCGGAAATTATCGCACTTCTGACCTGTTTTCTGTTCTACATATTCCTTACCGTGAACCGACTTCGTATCCATGGCAATCAAGGTTCTCATACGGTCGCCGCGGTGGATATTCATAACCTGGGCTACCGGGCCAAGGCCATGAGTAGCGTACACGTCGCCGCGATGCTTCATATTGAATTCCATACGCCATCCCAGTTTGTCGCTGGCGCCGTCTTTCCAATAATGGTTCCAGAAATCGTCAAGATTGTGGATGTATGCACCCTGCGCACGCAATACTTCGCCGAATACGCCCTTCTGAGCCATATTCAAAGCATCGAGTTCGAACCAGTCGTAGCAGCAGTTCTCCAGAATCATGCAGTGCTTGCGTGTCTTCTCGCTCATATTGATAAGATCCCAGCACTCTTTCAGATTCATGGCAGAGGGAACCTCGATGGCAGCATGCTTGCCGTTTTCCATTGCGCACATGGCTACGGGGAAGTGGTGCTTCCAGTCCGTTGCAATATAAACGAGATCTATATCGTTACGCTTGCACAACTCTTCATAACCCTTTTCACCTGAATAAACAGCAGCCTCGGGCATGTTGGCGTTCTTCAAATACTTCTGACAGTTCTCAGCTCTTTTCTGCTCATAGTCACAAAGTGCAACAATCTGCACACCGGGAATGTTGGTCCAACGCTGCACAGCACCGGGGCCACGCATACCCAATCCAACAAAACCGACGCGTACAACTTTTAGTTTCGGAGTAACAAGTCCCAATACATGCTCCTGGCCAGCCGGACGCTGCGGAGTATCTATAACGATTGTACCCTTGTTCCAGCTCCACTTACTCCCATCGCTAAGCGTCCCTTGCGAGAAAGCCGGCTGGACCATGAAGGAAGAGAATGCAAGGCATGCTCCTGCCACAAATTTACTTAAATTGCTCATAATCCTTTGTATCGATAAAATATAGTTTGTTTGAATAAAATCTTTCTGCAAATATACGAATTTTTATGTTAAGTATTTGATTGTAGGCAACAAAAAAACAAGAATTAGTCATTCAATCATAGAATTATTATTGTACCGTAAAACTCATAAATAAAGATAATCCGACCTCAAGGGTTTCCGATATGCCGGACGGGCCT
>CATXZX010000202.1 GCA_958404085.1 uncultured Prevotellaceae bacterium
AGAAATGAATCTTTCAAAAATTTTGGACGATGCGCTGATTAAAGCAACCGACACCTACAAGACACCGCCCCAGATAATATGGATAGACAATTCCACCATTGCTACCTTGGGGAACTTTAGTGCCTCTACCGGAAAGGCGAAATCAAAGAAGACTTTCAATATCTCCGCTATTGTGGCGGCAGCTTTGGCAAATGGCAAAGTCTTGAATTACCGTGCGCAACTGCCAGAAGGTAAGCGTAGGGTGCTATACGTTGATACCGAACAGAGCCGTTTCCATTGTCACAACGTGCTGGAGCGTATCTTGAAACTGGCCGGGCTTCCCACCACTATGGATAATGAGAACCTTGACTTTATCGGTCTGCGTGAATATTCTCCCAAGATCCGTCTGCAAGTCGTGGATTACGCTTTACGCAAGAACAATGGCTACGGTCTGGTTATCATTGATGGCATACGAGACATGATGCTGGACATAAATAACGCTTCGGAATCGGTCTGTCTGATAAACACGCTGATGAAGTGGTCCTCCGTCTATGATATTCACATCCATTGTGTACTGCATCTGAACAAAGGGGATGACAATGTGCGTGGTCATATCGGTACGGAACTGAACAACAAGGCAGAGACCGTACTTGTCATAAGCAAAGACAGCAAAGATGCCAATATCAGTGAGGTAAGAGCCTTGCAGATAAGGGACAAGGACTTTCCGCCATTTGCTTTCAGAATAGACGAAGACGGACTGCCGGAAATGATAGAAGATTACCACTCGGAAAAGTCTGTCAAGTCTGTAAGCAGTCTTGGCGTCGAGCAACTTTCAATGGAACAGCATAGGGAGGCATTGGAAAATGCTTTTCAAGGCAAACCCATCAAAGGGTATGAGAATGTCATCAACGCTTTGATTAAGGGATATGCCGGTATCGGCTATATCAGGAAACGAAGTGCGGTGGCTAAAATGCTAACGTTCCTGTTATCCGATGTGAAGCTGATTGTAAAACGGGATAAAGTATATCATTATGGAGAAGATAAAACAGACAGGGAAATTTTTGACCCCGACCGATAAAAAGTGTCCGCAAAAACACTCCACTTTGCTCCGCCTATATATAATATATAAAGCGTGGAGTGTTTCTTTGAAATGGCGCGAATGGAAAACTGATTGGATTATCCAAGATTGTGGAAGGCAAAAAGTGTCCATAAAAACACTCCACTTCGCTCCATGTATATATAGTATATTAAAAGCGTGGAGTGTTTTACCGGATAACACAAAGAGACAATGAATATAAAAGAAGCGAAACAGATACGGCTTGTGGAATATCTGCGGATAATAGGACATTCTCCGGTCAATGCGCGTGGCTGCCAGTATTGGTACCTCTCCCCATTGCGAGAGGAACGTACCCCCTCGTTCAAGGTCAACGATAATTTGAACGAATGGTACGACTTTGGGCTTTCTGCCGGAGGTGACATCATAGAACTGGGAAAACACCTTTATCGTACTGGCAATGTAAGTGTGGTATTGCTCCGCATCAGCGAGAATGCCATTGGCGTGCCTTTTCAACAGTTACAAAGCCGGAGTGTCCGTCCCTGTCCTATCGAGGAAGAGATGGAAAACGTGGAAGTAAGAGAACTGAGCCACCATGCCCTGTTGTCTTACCTCCGTTCCAGGTATATCAGTGAGAATATCGGCAGGCTTTATTGCAAGGAAATTCATTATGAGCTACGCAAAAGACACTATTTCGCCATAGCCTTTGAAAACAAGACCGGCGGTTACGAGGTGCGCAATCCTTATTATAAGGGATGTATAAAGGGAAAAGACATATCCGTCATCAGGTATAACAAGGATATAATCCAAAATCATGTCTGCGTGTTCGAGGGCTTTATGGACTTCTTGTCTTACCAGGAACTTCATAGAAAAAGAGACTTTCATGTCTGCATCGACAGTCCTACCGATTTTCTTGTGATGAACTCAGTCAGTAATCTGAAAAAGTGTCTTGTGGAACTGGAACGGTACACCGCCATCCATTGCTATCTTGATAACGACCTTGCCGGACGAAAAACAGTCGAAACCATTGCCGGATTTTGTGGCAACCGTGTAACTGACCATTCGGAATGTTATTATAACTACAAAGACCTCAATGACTATCTGAGAGGCAAAAGGCGTTAGTCTTTGTCTTCCCTTTGATAGAAATATAGTATCCACGAAAGGCTCTCCGCACAGGAGGGATTTTCGTGGATATGTGTGTAAGTAAACCTGGTTATGGATTTTTCCTATTATCTATTTGGCTATAATCTCCCAATAGCCGGTCTTAGTAGAACCTACCCTCTTAATAACATTCAATTCCTGAAGCTGCTTCATTGTTTGGGCGACCCACCTTCTTGAATAACCTGTCAGATTAGCAAGGTCTGTCATGGTTACTTTGGGATTGATTTGTATTTGTTCCAAAATTTGTAGTGCAGTTTTTGGTGCAGTTTGTAGTGCAGTTTGTAGTGCAGTTTTGAGTGCACCTCGCCTTGATGCCTTCACGGAAGCATCTTTGTTGGCTATGTCGGCTATTATATTTCCGGCAGCTTCGTGGCAAGGAATCGTGATGCGGAAGAATGTGCGGTCTTCATCCGTGACAACGGTTGCACGTGGAGAGCCATTATTCTCCAACACATTTTGTATGGTCGGAATACCTGTAGAACGCCCTTCGGTCATGTCCAGTTCTTTAAGATATTCACCCAAGCGACGGTTGCGGTAACGTTTTGATACAAGAATCTCACAACGGGAAATGTCAGCGGCAGATATACTTCGATCCGGGCCACCCACATTTTGAATGGTAATACTATCCGGCTCTACTGTTATTACGACAGGTTCCCATTCCCGATAGTCACGATGATAAAGCGAGTTCGTGACACTTTCTTCTAATGCCTGATAAGGATAAGTATAGAATTTCCTACTGCGATAGTCATTCTCCGGTTTGATGATACTCTGCATCACGAGCATACGCTTCAAGTATTCCAAGGTGCGGTCTATAATCTGCGGAACAGAACCTGTGATGACTGCTCCTTCGTAAAGGTTACTCGGATTATTCAGCCTTCCTTCAGGGAAATAGACAATCTCCACCTGTGTCCGCTTGAAAAATTTGCTTGGATTCTCACAGAACATCATGGCAGCCACATTTCTCAGCATACGTTTTTCCTTCGGGCCGACAAACAAGTCCATCTGCTCCAGAATCTCTTGCAGTGGTCTGATGTTAATCTCGCTTGCCAGTTTGCTTCCGACTTTCACCAGGTATTCACGCAAAAGCAAAGTGGATATGTCTTCCAAACGAATGTCAGGGTTGCCCCTTTCATCAAATGGCACACGACTGGCAAGTTCGCGAAGCTCATCCAGCACCTCACCTTTGGCGATAATGCTGCTTGTTCCACTGCGGATATAGAAGTATTCCTTGGAACCGTTCTTTGCCGTTACATTCTCCGGAACAGAATACGGACGGTTAATCCCGGCAGGGCACCATATTACGAGTACAGTCTTGCCGTCCACTTCCTCCGTGCTTGTCCGAGGCATATAGTACGGGGCTATCTTGTTATTATAGCCGACCATATCCTGAAGGATGTCATCAATCTCTTCAATGGGTATTCCTTCAACAGGCCGAATGGCAACTCCGGTCTTGTCGTCAGTGTCAACGCCTACCACGATATAACCGCCACCAAGGTCGTCAAAATCATTTGCGAAAGCGCATACGCTGTGGTATATGCTCACCGGATTCCAACCTTTCTTAAATTCAATCCGATTGGATTCTATCCTCTGTTTGTTCAGCAGGTCGTCTATGTTGATAGCAAGTGCCATAATTATTCATCCGCTTAATGGTAATTGTTCTCTGTTCGTCTTTCAAAATATACATGGCAGTTTTGCGTTTTCGTCTTTTATTACCACAAACACCTTGAAAATCTGTTGCAAAGTTAATGATTTTGCACGAGTTGAGCAAAGAAACGGGTGATTGGTTTAATAGTCATTGATGAATAAGAGACTTTCATCTGATCTTCTTTGGAAAATACAAGTAAAGACATTAAGCTGGGCAAACCGGACAACCTGTTCATCTTTCATCCTCGTCTCAATCCGGCTCGTTTTTCGGTTCAAAATTGCGTTTAAAGTATGATAATTGAGTATGATTTTAGATTTTCTCAGAATAATGTTTAATATTCAGCCGCTTTTCGCAAGGATATTTCGTAGTATGAAATTATTATACTTCCTTTGTGTTCATATTTTAATCATATTCTAAAATCAGACTATAAGACATGAAAGCATATTTCATCTTCGCCATTGCGCTGACCGTGGCATACATCATCTACTACGCTGTGATGATAGCAAGAGACCTTTATGGTAAAAACGGGGAAAAGATAAAATCCGGAGAAGAAGAATTTGACGTGAGCGATTTTGACGAGGAAGAAAGCGTCAGCGTGGTGGAGAACGACAAGGGATTCAATATCGGAGATAACGAGTATGAGACACACTACATCGACAAGACACAGAATGTGTCGGAGGAAACAAATCCCACAGACGAAAAGCCGAAAGAGGATGTCATCGAGGCTCTGAACAACAAGGTCAAGGCTAACATGGAAGAGACACATGGAAAAGCCACGCGACTTTGACCCTTTTGGCCACGCAGGATTGTCCCCTTTGG
>CATXZX010000203.1 GCA_958404085.1 uncultured Prevotellaceae bacterium
GTTGCAACTGGGCACTCACGAACTCCGACTTGAACTGTTTTTCGCGCAGGTACTGAAACCCTATGAAACACAAGATGATCGTCCACGAGAACGCAAGCAACATCAGAAACAGCCGCTTGTGATACGAAAGCCTAATCGCGGAACCCATAGCCAAAACCCGAACGCGTAACGATATAGGAACCGTATGCGCCTATCTTGGCACGCACACGGGTAATGTTCACATCGATGGTGCGGTCCAGCACAACCACCTCGTCGCTCCAGACACGGCTCAGTATCTGTTCGCGCGAACAGATCTTGCCCCGATGACGGATGAGGTATGCCAACAGCTCGAACTCTTTCCGGGTCAGCCTGACCTCGGCACCGTCCACCAGGCAGCGCTTGAACTCCAGGTCCAGCTGCAGTCCCTCGACGGTGAGCAGGGAAGGTTTTTCAGCCGGCGTCTGACGGTTCTTGTGCCCTGCGGTGCGGCGCAACACACTCCTTACACGTGCCAGCACGTTGCGGACGGTGTAAGGTTTCATGATGTAGTCGTCGGCCCCGAGGTTCAGGCCCATCACCATATCGTCCTCCGTATCGCGCGCCGTACAGAAGATAATGGGAATATCGGCCGTCGTAACGTCCGCCTTGAGCATTTTCGCCATTTTGATGCCGCTGATCTCTCCCATCATGATGTCGAGAAGTATCAGCGCATATTGCTTCAGGTCGAGGGCCAGCGCCTCCTCGGCACTGAACGCGGTATCCACGTCGTAACCCTCGTTCTCCAGGTTGAGTTTCAGAACCTCGCACAGAGTTTCCTCATCGTCTACTATCAGGATTCGTTCGGCTGCCATCTACATGATACGATTGTTTCCGCACAAAAATACGGAGAAATAACAAACCCGGAAACGCCGCCAAGCAATTTTAATGAAATTGTAATATTTTGCCGGCCGTTTTTTTTTCTTCCTCCACGTCCTACCACAAGCCGGCCCGGGCCCCGCCGTCCGAACCGGGTGGCCCGGAATTCAAAAAACCGGGCCCGGACGACGATGTGAGACGCGTCCGGATTCCGGTTCCTTCCGGAGAGGCAGCCTGTACCGATACCAGCATATTTCTTTACAGGCTATCCCATTTTACCCGTCAGGTATGCTTTCGTACGTTCGTCGGAAGGGGCGGAAAACAGCGCCTCGGTATCGCCGTACTCCACCAGTTCACCCAGATACATGAACATGGAGCGCGAGGAGATGCGCCTGGCCTGCCCCATGTTGTGGGTGACAATCAGTATCGTCACCTCCTTTTGCAGTTCCAGGAGCAGTTCTTCGATGTGTTTGGTCGCAATGGGGTCGAGGGCCGAAGTCGGTTCGTCCATCAGGAGTACGTCCGGCCTCATGGCCAGGGCACGCGCTATGCACAGGCGTTGCTGCTGGCCACCCGAGAGAAACGTCCCTTTCTTGTTCAGCACGTCTTTTACCTCGTCCCACAGCGCCACGCTCTTCAGGCAGTGTTCCACGGTCCGGTCTTTTTCGGCCTTGGACAGCCGGATGCCGTTCAGCGAAAATCCCGCCAGCACATTGTCGTAGATGCTCCGGGTCGGAAACGGTGCCGGACGCTGGAACACCATGCCTACGCGGCGGCGTACGTCGATGGGCTCCATCGAGAGGATGTTTTCGCCGTTCAGCAGTATCTCGCCGTCGACGCGTATGTTCGGATAAAGGTTGTGCATCAGGTTCACCGCACGCAGCAGCGTGGATTTGCCGCACCCCGACGGTCCCATGATGGCCGTTATCGTGTTCCGTTCGATGCTTGCCGATACGTATTTCACGGCCATGGTCTGTTTGGTGTAGGAGATGCAGGTCTTTTTAAACTCAAGTATTGGCTTTACTGATTCCATTTTTTTGCAAGATATTTAGCGGTAAGATTCAATGTCAGGACGAACAACAGGAGGAAGAGCGACGCGCCCCATATCAGTTCCTGCAGGTTGGGGTCGTTGAAGAACTCCCAAATCAGCAGCGGTACGGCCGATATGGGTTTGTCTACGGACCAGCGGATGAGCGAGCTGCCCAGCGCGGTGAACATAAGCGGGGCCGTCTCGCCGATGACGCGCGATATGGCCAGCAGCACCCCCGTAAAGATGCCTACGCAGGCGGCGGGCAGCTGTACCTTGAGCATGACGCGTGCGTGGCTTCCCCCGAGCGCCAGGCCGGCCTCCTTCAGCGAAGCCGGCAGGATTTTCAGGGTCTCCTCGGTCGAACGGATAATGAGCGGCAGCATCATGACGGACAGTGCCGTGCTGCCGGCTATGGCCGAATAACCCTTCATCGGAACGACCACCCAGATGTAGGTGATGATGCCGATGATGACGGACGGCGTGCCCTGCAGCAGGTCGGTCAGGTAACTGACCGTCTGTGCGAAACGGTTTTTCGGATTTTCGGCCAGGAAGGCGCCGCAAAGGATTCCCGCAGGAACCGCAACGACAACGGCCATACCCAGCATGATCATCGTACCGATAATTCCGTTGGCTATGCCGCCCGGAATCGGTTCACCGGCCGAGGCGGCCTTCATAACCCGGTATGCGGTAGGCGTAGGTTCCGTAAAGAAAGACCAGGACAACTGGTCGTAGCCGCGCAGCAGGACCTCTCCCAGAATGGTCAGCAGGGGTACGGCCGTCAGTGTGGCGAACAGACAGATTCCCCACAACATCAACTTGTCTTTTGCCAGACGATGTCTGATACTTGGATTTGTCATAAGTCAGGATATTCTTGCACGTTTAATCAGGATTTTGCCTATCAGGTTGATGACGGCCGTTATCAGGAACAGAATCAGGCCGATGGCGATGAGCGACGACAGGCGCAGGCCGTCGGCCTCGCCGAACTGGTTCGCAATGATGGAGGCCATGGAGTTTCCGGTAGAGGTAATCGACAGCGGCATGTCGTTGGTATTGCCTATCAGCATGGTTACGGTCATCGTCTCGCCCAGGGCACGCCCGATGGCCAGCACAAAGGCCGAGAATATGCCAGAACCGGCCACGGGGAACACCACCCTGCGGACCACTTCGGCACGGGTGGCCCCCAGGCTGTAGGCCCCTTCCTTCAGTTCGCTCGGCACCATCTTTATGAACTCGGCACTCAGCGATGCGGCGTAGGGCACGATCATGATGGCCAGGACCAGCGATGCGGTCAGGATGCTCGAACCCTGCGGAGAAATGTGCAGGGCCATGATGAGCGGCCGGAGCGTATAGAATCCCCACAGGCCGTAGATGATGGACGGTATGCCGGCCAGCAAGTCGGTGACCGTACTCAGTATGGCGGCCACACGCGTGCCCTTGAAGTATTCGCCGGTAAAGAGCGCGACCGGCAGGGAGAACGGAATGCAGAACAAGAGGGCCAGCAGGGTGGTCAGCAGCGTTCCCGTAATGAACGGAAGTGCGCCGTACTTCTCGGCCCCTTCGGTATAGCTCCATTCCGACGAGGTAAGAAACCTGAAGAAGCCGAAATGCTCGAAGGCGCCGTACGCGTCGGTGACGAGGGCGTAGATTACGCCCCCGCACACCGTCGGCACGATGAGTGCGGCTATAAACAGGATTATGCTATATAGCTTATCGTTCATGGCTTGTCTGTGTTATGGCAGTATGGCTGTACCGTCGTATGTCACGGTCTTCAGGTTTTTCAGGCTCAGTTCCTTTGCCTTGGCGGGAAGCGGTGCGTAGTGTACCTCGGAGGTGATGCCCTGCGCTTCGTCCGAAAGGATGTACTGCAACAGGTCGAGTGTGGCCTCGGCCTGCTCCCTTGTACGGGCCGAATAGTTCTGTTCTTTATAGATGATAATCCAGGTGAACGTGGAGATAGGATAGGCACCCGGAGCGGCCGCATCGGTGATGGAGCAGCGTGTGTCGGCCGGTATGCTGCCCGAAGCGGAGGCCGAGATGCTTTCCGACGAAGGCAGTACGAACTCGCCTGCCGCATTCCGGATTTTCGCGTAGGGAATCTTCTGTGCGAAAGCATACTCCGAACCCACATAACCGATGGCGTACTTGGTCTGTTCGATAACGCCTGCCACACCCGGGTTGCCCTTTGCAGCCTGGCCCGCCGGGAAATTCACCGATTTTCCCGCACCGTATTTGGCGGCCCACGCCGGACTGACCTTTGTCAGGTAGTCTGTGAAGACGAACGTGGTACCCGAACCGTCGGAACGGAATACGGGGATAATGGCCTCCTCGGGGAGCTGGACGTCCGGATTAAGGGCCGTCAGGCGGGGGTCGTTCCACATCTTGATTTCACCGGCAAAGATATCGGCTATCACGTCTCCCGACAGTTTCAGTTCTCCGACACCGTCGAGGTTGTAGGCCAGTACCACGGCGCCCATACAGGTGGGTATGTGGACGACGGGGGGCATATCGGCCATCTCCTTGTCCGACAGAAAGGCATCGCTTCCGGCAAAATCTACAATCTTGTCGCGCAGATTCCGCACGCCGCCGCCCGAGCCTATGCCGCCGTAGGCAACGGCATCGCCATGGACCTTGGCAAACTGTTCGAACACTACGTTGTAGTAGGGCTGAGGAAACGTGGCACCGGCACCGGAAAGCTCCTGGGCCTTACGGGTTTCGGAATTTGTACGGCCGCCACAAGAAGGCAGCAGGACGAGGGCGAGAATCAATG
>CATXZX010000204.1 GCA_958404085.1 uncultured Prevotellaceae bacterium
TCGCGGTATCCGTGCGGGCGGTGGAATACACGCCGGTAGTAAAGGTAGTGGGATAGCTTATAGAATAGGAATGCGGCTATCCAGCCTCCGAGTACGTCTACGGCGTAGTGTGCCTGAATGTATACGGTTGCGATGCAGAGCAACACGTAGAACGGCAGGAACAGGTAAAACAGTGCGTGCTTGCATTTGTACGCCAGGATAATCAATATCGTACCCATGCCCACGTGCGAACTGGGAAAGGCCGCCGTAGGCCGCTCGCCGCTCGACTGTGCGGCTTCTACAAGGCCTTGAAAAATACCTCCATACTGCGTTGTAGGCAATAATTCCGTGTGGTAGCGAAACCAGTCGCCGACAGCTGGAAAATGGCCCGAACCGGCCATCTGCAGCCCGATTGCCTGAAAATAATACTGTGGCCCGGTCACCGGTACGAACAAGTAGACCAGATAGAACAGGAAGAAACTGCATACGATGATGAAGGCTGTTTTTTCGAATCGCCGGTACCGGTAGAAAAAGGCATAAACGGGAACAATGGCTATCATGAAGTAATAGGAATAATAACCCATGTTGAACAGTTCGCACCAGAACTTACTGTCAAGAATCCCGGGCAGAGTGAGCGAAGGCTGGCAGCCGAATATCAGTTGGTCCATTCGGGCAAAGAGGTGGTCGATATTCGGAAACAGGCTGCTGAAGTGGTACGTGTCCGGATACCAGTATCCCAGCAGGGCCAGCGGGTAGACGGAACGGAAAAAAAGCGTCAACCGACAAGGGCGTCGCTTGTAGATATACCTCATGAGCAAGATACCTGCAACGATGAGGGCGCGTTGTCCCAACAGGTAGGTGCTTTCATCTATTTGACTGTAAAAAAGAAAAATAATCAGGGACGTCAGTGCGGCGTATCCTAATGTCAGTTTCTCGACTCCGATGAATCCCGGACGACGTTTGGTTTTGGTTGTTAATGTTAGAGCCATTTTTCGTTTTTATACCAGGCAACTGCTTCGGCCACACCACGGCTCAGGTCGTATTCCGGCTTGTAACCCGAATCGTTTACCAGCGGTGTAATGTCGCATTGCCAGTTGCGTTGTTTCATAATGTTATATTTATCTGTGTTCAGAGTAGTCGCTTTTCCGGTCAGGCGTCCGGCCAGTTCGGTCAGGATGCAGATGATACGCAGTAGGAGCAGGGGGGCCTTGAGTCGAAGCACGCGGCGGATGCCCAGTTCGCGTTGCAGCAGTTCGCTGAAGGCCCGGCTGTGGTAGGTCTGGCCGTCGCTTACGAAATAGCTCTTTTGCGTAATGCCTTTGTCGATGATGCGGTATACGGCCTGTACCAGGTCTTTGACGTAGACGAAGGTTAGTTCCTGCGGCTTCAGACCTGGCGCAAAATCCACATGTCCCGTTATGCTTTTGGCCATCAGAAAATAGTCGCGTTCCCGTGGACCATAGACACCGGTAGGACGCAGAATGACATACGGAAAATCCTGTTGCGCCATGATGAAGCGTTCAGCGGCCAGTTTACTCTCGCCGTAGGCTGTGTCGGGCCGTGGTGTGTCGTCGTCGCGTATGCAGTCGTAGACGGATGCCGTCAAGGGGGCGCCGCATTCCTTGTCGCGCGGGTTCCAGGCCGCACACGGATGCGTGGCGACGCGCCGTTCGCGTACCGGGCCGTATACGCTCAGCGAACTGATGTATATGAACTGGCGCGGCACCATGTCGGTACGTTGCAGGGCATGTACAAAGTGTTCTGTTCCTTCGGTGTTGGTACGGAAAAAGTCGGCCTTGTTACGGCATTTCGTCGCTCCGGCTGCGTGTACGATGATGTCCCACGCTCCGTTTTCGGCTTTCTGCTGTTGCAACAGGGCACACAGCGATTCTTCGTTGGAGAAGTCGAGCCGTATCGGGCGGATACGGCAGTCGTCCAGGTAGCGCAGGTTGCTCGTGGCACGTATGCCGGCCCATACCTCATGGCCCGATGCCAAGCCGTGTTCGACCAAGAAACTGCCTATAAAGCCGCTGGCTCCGGTTATAAGTATCTTCATGCAGCTGATATGTTTTCTGTTTTCCTTTTTCCGTCGGGAACGTGGAGAAAATGTTTTTTATGCAAATAAAGTAGACCGCAAAGGTACTACTTTTTTCCGAATACATCTTTCTTTGTACGGCATGAAAGGACAGGTGCTTGCCTCGAATCGTACTTTGCGGCCTTGTATTTCGAAAAATCTCCGTGGTATTTTGAAATACAAGGCCTCCGGTAGCCGTCCGTCTCACCTCGGAAAAAGAGATGAAGCCGCGTTATAATACCTTAAAAGGCGGCGAAATTCAATCCTTTTCGTTTCCTTTGTAATGATAACCAAACTTCATGAGATATGGGAAAGACGAAAAAGAACGGCGCACACCGCCTGACGAAAAAAGAGATAACGGCTCGTTTGCTTGCCTTGTTCGAGGAACATCCCGAATCGGAGTATAGTATGAAAGACTTGTTCAACGAACTCCGTCTCACCACGCATCCGGCCAAAATCCTTTGTGTGGATGTATTGGACGAACTGGTGCTGGACGATTTTCTTTCGGTCAAGCAGCATGTATACAGACTGAATACAAACGGACAGGTCATCGAAGGCATATTCGTACGCAAGAAGAACGGACATAACAGCGTGCTGCCCGACGGCGGAGGCAAGTCGATTCTGATTGCCGAGCGGAACTCCGGGCACGCCATGGACGGCGACCGCGTACGCGTCACCATGTTGGCCCGTCGCAAGAACCACGCGCGCGAGGCCGAAGTGAGCGAAGTCCTCACCCGGGCCCGCGATACCTTTGTGGGGCGCTTGCAGGTGGAAAAGAACTATGCGTTCCTTGTGACCGAAGGCCGTACGTTGGCCAACGACATCTTTATCCCGAAAGCCAACCTCAAGGGGGGAGTCACAGGGCAGAAGGCCGTCGTGAAAATAGTGGAGTGGCCCGAAAAATCGAAGAACCCCATTGGTACCGTCGTCGACATCCTGGGCGATACGGGCGACAACACGACGGAAATGCACGCCATATTGGCTGAATACGGCTTACCTTATACTTATCCTAAAAATGTGGAGGCTGCGGCCGAGGCCATACCGGCCGATATTCCGCCCGAAGAAATCGCCCGGCGCGAAGACATGCGTTCCGTCACGACGTTTACCATCGACCCGCGCGATGCCAAGGACTTCGACGATGCCCTGTCCATCCGGCGCCTGGGTGACGGCGAGTGGGAGGTGGGAGTCCACATTGCCGATGTCACGTATTACGTCAAAGAGGGAGGCACCATCGACAAAGAAGCGCAGAAGCGTGCCACAAGCGTATACCTCGTAGACCGTACGATCCCGATGCTTCCCGAACGTCTGTGCAACTTTATCTGTTCGCTGAGGCCCGACGAGGATAAACTGACGTACAGCACGGTGTTCCGCATGAACGCGGCCGGCGAAGTGCTGGACTGGCATTTGGCCCATACGGTCATCCGCAGCAACCGGCGCTTTACGTACGAGGAAGTGCAGGCTGTACTGGAACAGAACGGCGAGGCTTCGCCCGAGGATATGGCCCTTCCGGGCGAACATCCGGCCCTTGTGCAGCCCAATCCCGACGGGACGCCTGTGGGCGAGTATGCCGAGGAATTGGTTACGCTCAACCGTCTGGCAAAATGCCTGCGTGCCAAGCGTTTCGCCAACGGCTCCATCGGTTTCGACCGGGCCGAGGTTCGTTTCGAGATAGACGAAACGGGGCGTCCGCTAAGCACTTACTTCAAAATAGCCCGCGATGCCAATAAACTGGTGGAGGAATTCATGTTGTTGGCCAACCGCAGCGTGGCGGAAATGACAGGACGCGTAGCAAAGGGCAAGAAGGCGAAAACCCTTCCGTACCGTGTACACGATGTGCCCGACCCGGCCAAGCTGGAGAACTTGCAGGCCTTTATCGGAAAATTCGGCTATAAGCTCCGCACCGACGGTACGAAGTCGGAGGTCAGCCGGAGCCTGAACAAACTGTTGGCTGACGTGAAGGGGCAGAAAGAGGAGAACCTGGTGGAGACGGTGGCGCTCCGCGCCATGATGAAGGCCCGTTACAGTGTGCATAACATCGGCCATTACGGATTGATGTTCACTTATTATACGCATTTCACGTCGCCCATCCGCCGTTATCCCGACATGATGGTCCACCGGCTGCTGACGCGTTATGCCGACGGCGGACGGAGTGTCAACAGCGACAAGTGCGAGGAACTTTGCGAACATTGCAGTGCCATGGAGCAGCTGGCTACGCAGGCCGAGCGGGCCAGCATCAAGTACAAACAGGTAGAGTTCATGGGCGAGCGGTTGGGCCAGGTCTATGACGGTACGATAAGCGGAGTGACGGAGTTCGGACTTTATGTCGAAATAAACGAAAACAAATGCGAGGGCATGGTTCCGTTACGCGACTTGGAGGACGACTATTACGAGTTCGACGAACGTAACTATTGCTTGTGGGGACGGAAGTACCACAAGCGCTATTCGTTGGGCGATGCGGTCAAGGTCTGTGTGGCGCGTGCCAACCTGGAGCGCAAGCAACTGGATTTTGAACTGGTTGACGAC
>CATXZX010000205.1 GCA_958404085.1 uncultured Prevotellaceae bacterium
TCGAGTATGCGGCCGTCGTTTGTGTCGTATTCGCGGACCGCCTCTACGGCGAGGTCTGCCGACATGTTGCCGTCGGGATGTGTGAGGGCCAGCGCCTTCTCGCCGCCGGAGTGGATGCCGAATGCCGGGTAGCTGTCCGACCACAGGGCCAGTCCGGCGTCATACAGCCCGCCGGTATGGTCTCCGTTCAGGCGTGTCCCGTAATACTGGATGTAGGCTTTCTTCTTCACGTCGGCATTGACGACGATGGAAGTGTGCCCGGTCGAGAGAACATAGTCTTTGGCCATGCTCGCCGTGCCACAGCCGAATACCGCGACAAGGCTTGTGAAAATAAGTCTTCCTTTCATTTTAATAGATTGAATCGTGTGTTTTTAGTTTATTAGAGCGGTAAACATGTATTACCGTCTGCAAAAATACGAAAAGATAGCGGTTCGGGGTCTTCCGGACCGTGTTTTCTTGAACGGCGGGCCTGCTTTTTTGAAAAACCGGGCCCACCGTCTGAAATAGGAGCGTCCTACGCATACAGGCAGGCCTCCTGTGCGGGACGGCCTGCCTGTATGCGTAGGACGGGGACTGAGGTCAACGCTTTTGGACGTCTGCCTGTTGCTTTTCTTCCAGGCAGACGCGGCGTGTGAAGTAGGTCTGGTCGGAGGCCGGGCCTACGCTGAGGGTGAATGTTCCGGGCTCGGCTACGAACTCCATGTCCCGGTTCCATACTTTGAAGGCATCGGCCGGAACTTCGAGCGTGACGCGTTTTTCTTCGCCGGCTTTAAGGTACACTTTCTCGAATGCGGCCATGCGCTTCAGGGCCGTAACGACCGACGACACGTCGTCGCGTACAAAGAGCATCACGGTATGGGTTCCGTCGCGTTTGCCGGTGTTCTTTACCGTTACCTCGAGGCGGTAGGGCCGGCCTTGCGTGAGCAGCGTGTCGCCTGCCGGTGTGGCATCTGTGCAACTGAACGTCGTGTAACTCAGGCCGTGGCCGAAGGCGAAGGCCGGTTTGTCGTCGGCCCGCGAACTGCCCAGTCCGTAGCCCGTCGTGTAGCGCGATTGCGTCTGGTAGTAGAACATGGGTATTTGTCCGGCGTGTTGCGGAATGGTGATGGGGAGTTTTCCGGAGGGATTCGTGCGTCCCGAGATGACTTCGGCCACGGCCTGTCCCCCGTACATGCCCGGCTCCCAGGCATCTATGATGGCATTGGCATGTTCCGTTATCCACGGGTTGTTGAGCGGCTTTCCATTGTTTATGACGACGATGAAAGGTTTTCCCGTGGCGGCCACGGCGCGCACCAGTTCCACCTGTTTGCCGTAGAAGTCGATGGAGGGGCGGTCGGCCGATTCGCCGTACGTGCGGTGCCCCCAGTCGGTACGCAGTCCCTGTCCGCCGATGGCCAGGACCACGAGGTCGGCACCGGCTGCGGCCTCGGCGGCCTTACGGATGTCGTAATCGTTCAGCTCGCCGCCTTCTTCCATACGGCGTGCCTGCGTCACGGGGTCGGTGGTCTCTACGGTCACGTCCGAGCGCTTGCCCTTGATGCGGCCCGTGGGGACAAAATCGATACGGCAGCCCGGAAATTCGCACTGCATGCCCTTGAGCAGTGTCACGACGTTCTCCGCGGGTTGCGGACTGGCCCAGTCGCCCAACATATTCTGGTTGTCGGCATTCGGACCTGTCACCAGAATGCGGCGGTAGTGCGTGGTGTCGAGCGGCAGGATGCCCTGACGGTTGGTAAGAAGTACCACCGATTCGCGAGCCGCGCGCAGGGCGGCGTCGAGGGCCTCGGGCCGGCGTAACCGGCCGGCGCAGGAATTTTCGTCGATGTAGCGCTGTTCGAACAAACCCAGGCGGAATTTCAGCGTCAGGATGCGCAGGGCGGCGTCCTCGATGCGCTTCAGCGATATTTTTCCCTCCTTATATAATTGCCGCACGTTGCCGATGAACATATCGGCGTCCCACGAGTACATGTGCATGTCGAGGCCGGCATCTACGGCCTGGCGTACCGCTTCTTTTTGTGTGTCGGCTGTCCGGTGAATGCGGTTCTTCAGCAAATTCTCTACGTCGCCCATGTCGCTGATAAAGAATCCGCCGAATTTATATTCGCCTTTCACCAAGTCGGTAAGGAGTTCGCGCGAAGCATGTACGGGTATGCCGTTTACATCGTTGTGACCCGGCATAATGGTGGCCACGCCGGCTCCGATGGCGGCCTCGAAGGGCGGAAGGAAGTCGGTGCGGAGCGTACGCGGCGCTATCTCGGCGTGGCCGTGGTTTACACCGCCTATCGATACTCCGCCGCCCAAGAAGTGTTTGGCGCAGGCAGCCACGTTGCGTTGCGGGTCGAAGTTCCCCTGCAACCCGTTGACGGCGGCCTTTACGAGTACGGACGTCAGGCAGGGGTCTTCGCCGTAAGTTTCGCCGGTGCGCCCCCAGCGGGCATCGTGGACAATGTCGATACACGGCGCGAAGGTCCAGTTGTTTCCGCTGGCGCGTATCTCCGCGGCGGACAGGCGGGCTGCCTCTTCTACCAGGGCCGGATTGAACGTAGCGGCCATGGTTATGGACGTGGGAAACACCGTCCGGCCCTGTTTGCAGGCGTCGCCGTGGGCCGCATCGTTACCGATGAGGTAGGGTATCTGCAGGCGCGATGCTTCGGAGTAGCGTTGCAGGCGGTTGTACTCCTGGGGAGATACTTCGCCTATCCATGCTCCGAAGCCCGAACCCTGATGGAGTCCGTGCGTTTGGGTCACTTTTTCTTCGTCCCACTTGGACATCATGTCCATCTGGCCTATTTTTTCGTCGAGGGTCATGGCCTTGAGCAGCAGGCGGGCCCGTTTTTCGGGTGCCAGCGAGGTGTCCATCCATTTGGGTACTTTGCCGGCGGTGTTGGCTGCGGTTGACGGGGCCACGTTCAGGGCCAAGGTAGCCAATAGCAGGTAAATCGTTTTCCTGAGCATAAGTATTGTTTGATGTTTGTCTGATTGGTTGGAAAAGCCGAGGCCCGCGTTTCGAAAAACAAGGGAGATAATTCAAAATACAAGGCCCGCGTTTCGTCTCCGGAAACGTATTTCTGCGGAAAGCAGGGCACATGTCCCCCCTTTCCGCAGAAGTATCAGGTTTGAAAAGGTTCGGTAAACCGATTTCTTAGAAAATACTCCACGAAACCGTGAGTCCGGCCATGACGATGGCCACCATGCTCATCAGTTTGATAAGGATGTTCAGGCTGGGGCCCGATGTGTCTTTGAACGGGTCGCCTACGGTGTCGCCTACGACGGTGGCACGGTGTACGTCGCTGCCTTTACCGCCGAAGTTGCCTTCCTCGACGTATTTCTTGGCATTGTCCCATGCGCCTCCGGCGTTAGCCATGAAGATGGCCAGTACGAAACCGCTGCTCAGGCCGCCCACTAACAGGCCGAGTACGCCCGATACGCCGAACACGAGTCCCGTGATGATGGGAGCTACGATGGCCAGGAGCGAGGGGACAATCATTTCATGCTGTGCGCCAATGGTCGAAATCATGACACAGCGGGCATAGTCGGGTTCGGTCTGGCCCGACATGATGCCGCTTATCTCGCGGAACTGGCGGCGTACTTCGTCCACCATCTTGCCGGCTGCGCGGCCCACGGCGTTCATGGTCAGTCCGCAGAACAGGAAGGCCATCATCGAACCGATGAACATGCCCGAGAGTACCTTGGGGTTCATGAGTGTGACGTCGTAGTATACCATGAAGTCGGTAAAGGTCATGTCGGCCAGTTGTTTGACGGTACCGCCCACGTTGAGGGTCTCGGTGCCGATGCGTTCCAGGCCGATGCGTATCTCTTCGATGTAGGAAGCCAGCAGGGCCAGACCGGTCAGTGCGGCCGAACCGATGGCAAAGCCCTTACCGGTGGCGGCGGTGGTGTTGCCCAGCGAGTCGAGGGCGTCGGTACGCTGGCGCACCTCGGTGCCCAGACCCGACATTTCGGCGTTGCCGCCGGCATTGTCGGCAATGGGGCCGTAGGCATCGGTTGCTAAGGTGATACCCAGCGTAGAGAGCATACCTACGGCGGCGATGCCGATGCCGTAGAGGCCCATGCTAACGTTGCTGATGTCGAAGCCCGAAGCCAGCAGGTAAGAGAAGATCGTACCGACCACAACGGCTATTACCGGTATGGCGGTCGAGAGCATACCCAGTCCGATACCCGATATGATGACGGTGGCGGGACCTGTCTTGCCGCTTTCGCTCAACCGTTGTGTGGGGCGGTAGGACTGCGATGTGTAGTATTCGGTAGAACGGCCGATGATGATGCCCACCAGCAGGCCCACTACGACGGCGCAGCCTATGAGAACCCAGTTCGTCAGTTGCAGCAGGCCCAGTATGCCGAACGTGGCGGCCACGATGAGGGCCGAACTCAGGTTCGTGCCCGTGGCAAGGGCGCTGAGCAGTTCTTTCATGTTGGCGTCTTCCTTCGTACGTACGGAGAAGATGCCTATGATAGAGAGCAGGATGCCTACGGCGGCTATCAACATGGGAGCGATGACGGCTTTGAACTGCATCTCGGTGTCGCCGCTGTGGATGAAGGCTGCCGCAC
>CATXZX010000206.1 GCA_958404085.1 uncultured Prevotellaceae bacterium
ATAGGCCAAATCGATATTCGAGATCCAGCTCTCGTTCAGTTCTTTCTTGAGTACGATGTCCATCACCGTCTCTTCCTCGCCGTCGTCGATGCCCGTCTGTTCGGCATAGTCGCTCTTCTTTTCGTAACTCTTTATCTTCTTCACCAAATCGGCGGGCAGGTTTTTCAGGGCAGTCTTCTTATTGCCCCGAAAGAAATTCTTTCCGTTTACAAGGAACTGCGACACCTGCTTTCCGTTCACCGTCAGCGTACCGTCGTCCTCAAGCTCGACGCCCGGAAGGCGCTTGATGAGCTCCTCCAGCACGGAGCCTTCGGGCACGCGGAAGGCGTCGGCATTGAAGGCAATCGTATCTTCCTCCATCTGTACCGGGTTGACCGTCGCTACGACGGAGGCCTCCTTCAACATAAAGGATGCGGGAGCCAGCAACACGGGCAAAAGCTGGATGGAGGAACGGTTTTTAGGCATTTCGAAGCGCCGGTATTCGGTGCGGTAGCCCACAAACGACACGGCCAGCAGGTAAGAACCGGGCTTCAGCGATGCCACGGAGTACGCACCGTCGGCACGCGTGTTGGCACCGGTCAGCAGCGTGCTATCGGCGCGCAGTACGCGCACAGTTGCCAGCTCGACGCCCTTGCGGGTCAGGCTGTCGAGAACGATTCCCGACAAAGCCGGTGTACGTTGCGCGAAGGCCGCCAACGAACAAAGGGCAAACAAAAAGAAAAAAACACCTTTATAATATGTAGACATGTGCTTCGGATGGAATTTTCAAGGAACAAAATCTAAAACTTAGATGCCGCCGTACGGAAAAGGTTTAACAACAAATAAAAATATCTCCGTGCCAGTTGAAAAAAGCACGGAGATATTTTGAAATACCAGCCTTGTCCGGAAAATCCGGAACGCCGTCATTCGGGATACCACTCGCCGTCGTCCTCGTCGGTATCGTCCTCGTCGTCGCCGTCGGGCTCTACCACGGTCTCGCCGGGAAGGTTCTCTTCCGGAACAATCAGGTTCTCGGCATTATCGTCGAGCGGCAAGTCCGGATTAATCTTCATCGGAGCAAAATGTTGCTCGTAGAACTTGGCGTAATCGTCGAAACTGTAACCGTGTCCCAGCAGCGCCAGGTTTTCTTCCGATATAAGGACTACGCGCGTACGCTTCAGTTCGGTCGTAACGGTCTTGGGGTCGAACAGACGCTGCACATCGGTATGGGCTTCGTCGAAGTTGTGGAAACCGGTGATGCGCAACTGTCCCACACCTCCCTCGTGGACAAGCTGAAGTTCGAAGTTGCGTACCATGAACCCGGTAAAGTTGAACTGAGCCATGTCGTAAAGTAACTGATTCTCGTTCAGCGAATCGACCGGATAGGCCAGCATGACCACAAAACCGGTATTGCGCTCGGCCGTAAGTTGTGCCCCATTCTTCAAGGAATCGGCATCGGCCTGGCCCTCGATGCTGCGCCGGCTCCAAAGCGAACCGATGTCGTAACGCCCGGTTCCGGGCTGGCGCCCGCTCTCTATCCCCTTGACAATCATTCCGGCCATTTCGCTCACGTCGCTCTTGGGGTATTTGCTCACCAGCTCGCGCAGTTCCTTGACAAGCAACGAACGTTCGCCGCTCGCCAGACGGCTCAGCGCCTGAAGGAAAAGGAACTTGGGACGGTTGGCCCCGGTGGGATATTTCTCGGTAGACAGGCCGACGTTTTTCCGGAGTACCTCCAGATTGTTCTGCCGGTAGGCTTCGTAGGTATCGCGATAGAGCGAGTCTTCCAACTCACGGCCATAACGGGCATTCCGTTCGTAATCGGGGTCTACGATAAGGCGTGTGTATTCGTAATCGGGGTATTCCGCCGCCAACCTGCGCCGGTATGTTTCCGCCTCGTCCCTTCGGCCGCGCCGCGACTCCAGCAGGAACAAGTGATAGAGTACCTCTTCCATCGGTTTAAAGGTCGGGTAGTCCCTCATCAGACGGGTCAGGGTTTCGGCGGCCAGCGGGAAATCCTCCAGTTTGTCCTTCTCGATGATTCCGGCATGATAGAGCGCTTCCTTTATCAACTCGTCGGAAGCTGCTTTTTGTTCGTCGGTAAGCGGAATCTGTTTCAGGTAGAAAGCACGTTCGTGGGGATCGTCCTCGGCAGCCAGCACCGAATCGTTGGCAGCACGGTCCGAAGCACCGGCCTGTCCGACGGCATCGAGCGAATCGGCACTCTCGGGCGTGTCGGCTTCGTCCGCGGCCGGCGTAAGCACCGTCTTGTTGGAACGCCGCCAGTTGTCCTCCAGCGCACGTTTACCCCACTGCCGGAGAAAGTCCGTCTTACCCTGAATGACGACAGGCTGGTTGTAAAAATACCACTCGCCGCTGTCGTTCTTCTTGTCCGGATTCTTCGGCGTTGCGGCCGACGCGGCAAAATCGCCGTTCGCTCCCGACTCACGGGCTGCCCGGCGGGCCGAATCGGCTGCGGCCTTCCGTTCACGCTCTTCGCGCTCCTTCACCGCGGCTATGATGCGGTCGATAGCAGCGTTGCGGTCTTTCTCAGACATGCGGGCCAATGTTTGCAGACTGTCCTGCAAATGCACCGTAAGCGTATGGGGAACCAGTTCGTCAAGCACCTTGGAGCGCAGTGTGACCTGATCATAATCGGCATGTTCCTTGCTGATGAGTCCCACAGCCTGTCCGTAGCAACGCTGTGCCCCGGCATAGTCCTTGACAGCCCAATAGACATGGCCGAGCCGCAGGAGCAGGGCCCCTTTCTCCAACCCGCTGCGCGTTCCGCGGGCCACACCTTCTTCGTACGACGCGATGGCTTTTGCCGTATCGCCCTCGGCCAGGTGAATATTGCCCATGGCATAAAAAATCTGGTCGAGATAATCTTTGTTGTTAGGCGATTTGGCCATACGGCGCAGGCGGGAAATCATTTTCCGGCTCTGTCCTTTCGACACGACTTCGGTCTGAAGAACACGGGCATTGAAGGCCAACTGATAAGGAGGGTTCTGGCGGATAGAACTGCGCAGCGCTTTGTAAGCCGCGGCCTTGTTTCCGGTCTGATAACAAAGCTGACCGAGCAGATAATAGCCGCGCGCTTTCTGCTTTTTGTTCCGTTCGCGCTTCACGACCTTGCGCAAAAGCGGAATGGCCTCTTCGTAACGCTGCTGGCGGATGTAATAGTCGGCCATACTGGCTTCGCGCTCCACAGAGGCCCGGCGGGTCATACTGTCGCGCTTCATTTTATTGAAAACGTCCTCGGCGTCGTAAAACCAGTCCAGTTCGGCATAACAACGCGAGAGCCAGGCGCGCGCCTCGGCCACGACCTCGGCCTGCGTAGCATAGTGACGCGTAATATAAGAAAAGGTAGAAGCGGCTTCCACGAACTTTCCTTCGTGAAACTGGGCCTTGCCCATCAACAGCCACGCATTCTTCAGAAAAGGATTGAACTCTTTACGGGCCAGGTAACGCTTCTGTTTCTCACTCTTGCGTTTGGTGGCGCTCACTGCGGGCCTCTTTTTGATAGAATGTTGCTTGATGGCCTTCTCGCACTTCGTGATAGTTGTCTCGAACTGTCCTTTTCCGAGTCCCCGGGTCTTATCGCTGGAGACGACGAACAGGGGCAAAGTGGCCGTAAAATCGTCCGTATGACCGTCTATCTGCGTGCGGATGCCTTCCTTGTACGCTTCGTGTCCGTTGAAATAGGTATTGTAACGGGCCGTAAAGGAGTGGTACCAGCGCGTCATAGGCGTGTTTTTCTGCGTCGAACACGAGCCGAAAGCCAACAGAACGCACAGAAACGGGACCAAACGGGTATATGACGGGAATTTCACGGGAACTTTTCTTCTCTTCTACATTATTATTAACAGCGGCACACACCTTTTATTGCCTTCGACAGGAGATAAATAAGAATGGAGACCATGATGATGGAAGCACCGCCCGGCACATTCAATACATAAGAGAGATACAGGCCACCCATACAGCCCAAGAATCCGAAAACCGCCGCGTAAAGGATGAGACGGCGGAAGTCCTGCGTAAAAAGATTGGCCGTCAACTGCGGAACAGACAACAACGAAATGACCAGCACAATGCCAACCATGCGTAGGCAGCAGACAATCGTAAGGGCCGTCAACGTAAGCATGACACACTCTATCAGCGTCACCGGTATGTGCTGGGAACGGGCAAACTCGCGGTCGAACGCTACCGCCACGATGGGACGAAGGAACAACGCGAACCAAACGGCGGCCACAAAGGTCAGCAACGAAAGGGCATACAAATCCGACCGGGTTATCATCAGGATATTCCCGAACAAAAACGAGGGAAGTTCGGGCATAAAGTCGGGCGATAAATACGATGCAAGGATTCCGACACTCATACCGAAGGTCCACAGCATCGCGATGGCCGAATCTTCGCGCACCTCGCGCCGATGGCTGAGCCAACGGATGGCATATCCGGACAACAGGGCGAACACGGCTGCGCCCCACAACGGCGGAAATCCCCAATAGGCCCCTACTCCCACGCCGCCCAACGAAGCATGGGCAATGCCGCCGCTCACGAAGACCTGACGGCGGGCCACGATATACGTCC